>JAKBCP010000267.1 GCA_021807645.1 bacterium | reverse complement strand
GGCAACATCATCCACCGGCGCAACGGTCTCAACGATCTTTCGAATCTCGCGGGCCGCCTCTTACGAAATGCGCGTGATGCGGATCGCGAAACCGCGAAAATACTCACCTTTGCCAAGAGCGTGAAAGACCCGAAGGAAAAGGCCGCGCTCGTCGCATTTGTAAATGCGCTCGGCGGCGCGGTCGGGCGACAGCGGAAGACCGCACGCGATCTCGATGGCTTCGTCGCTACGCTCGAAGCGTACGATATGATGCGCGTCGGCGATACGCAGGCGAGCATGCAGCGTTACACCACGGGCTATTACACCGTTCCCACGGTCCCCGACCCGACCGAGATCCATATGACGCCGGCGATCGATCGCGACTGGACCGCCATCTACTCGGGGCGCTATCCGGCCTACTGGAACGGCCAAGAATCGCCGTCGGAGCAAACGGGGATGAGCGATACGCAGCTCGCTCGGCTTGCTGCACGCGATTTCCAGCAACGCTTGCCTGCTATAGCCGGTGACGAGAGTAGCGCCGCCCAGCCGATCCTGCGCGCAGCCGAGCACTGTTAGGCGCGCCCTTAGGCGCGAGCGACGCCTGTCATAGGCCTACCTCCGAGGCCGCGGGTATCGTAATACTCTGTGAGAAATCTGCGCCGTTTCGCGATCGCCGCCGCAATCGTCGGTTTTGGAGCCGTTCTACTCGGGAGTTGGACGCGCATTAACGGTGCCGGAATGACCTGCCCGGACTGGCCGCTCTGCCACGGAAAATTGATTCCCTCGATGTCCGACGGCACGATCTGGGAGTGGACGCACCGGCTCTTTGCTTTCTCCACCGCACCCCTGGTCGCTATCGTTGCCTATCTTGCCATTCGCTTGCGCCGCCGCGCACCGATGCTCGACCCGTTGGTGATCGCCGTCGCAGTGCTCTTCCTCGTCCAAGTCTTGCTCGGCGCCGCGACGGTGAAGCTCGGAAACTCGCCGATCTCCGTCGTTCTGCATTGGGGAACGGCGATGGCCTTCATCGCTTCGCTTGTCGCCATCGCCGTTATAACGACGATTCCGGAGCACGCGGAGGAATTTGCGGCGCCGACGAACGCTACAACCGCCGTTCCCGCCCTCCTCCTCGCAACGACGATTGCCGCGTTCTTAACGATGTGCGTGGGAGCGTACGTCAGTTCGAGCGGCGCAGGGCTCGCCTGTCTGACGCTGCCGGGGTGCGCCGGGCACATACTGGTTACGCAACCAGCGCAGCAGGTGCAGATGCTTCACCGCGCGTTCGCTGCGATCACGTTCTTGCTCTCGGTGATTACCACGATTGTGGTTTTCTTGCGCGAACCTACCGCACGAATTCGCGGCGTTTCCGCGCTCGGCTTCGCGTTGCTCTGCACGCAAGTGCTATTGGGTTTGATGAACGTCGCCCTTCGCTTACCCACCGATCTGCGCGAAGCGCATGCGGCGAACGCCGCGCTCCTATTCATCGCCTACTGCAGCGCCTTTAGTTTCGCGGCGGTGCGCGGCATCGCGCTGCCGCGTGAATCGAGCGTTCGGTGAGTTCGACGCTTGCGCGCGTCGACGGGCTCGACGCACGCCCGATCGGCGGCCCTCTCGGGCTCGCCTCTGCCTATCTTGAATTAACGAAGCCGCGCATTATCGTGCTGCTGCTCGTTACGACGCTGGCGGCGATGTTGATGGCCGCGCACGGAATTCCCCCGCTGGGGTTGGTGTTTTGGACGCTTCTGGGTGGAGCGCTCTCCTCGGCATCGGCGGGAGCCCTCAACTGCGTCTACGATGCCGATATCGACGGTCTGATGCGCCGAACCCGGACCCGCCCGATTCCGACGGGACGCATCACCATCGTTCCGGCGACCCTCTATGCCGTCGCGCTCGGCGTCCTCGCATTTGCGATTCTTTTTCTCTTCGTCAATCCGCTTGCCGCTTGGCTTTCGCTCGCCGGCAATCTCTACTACGTCGGAATATATACGATGTGGCTAAAGCGCAGAACTCCGCTGAACATCGTTATCGGCGGCGCAGCGGGATCGATTCCGCCCCTCGTCGGTTGGGCGGCGGTTACCGGAACGCTTGCACCGGCGGCGTTCGGGCTCTTCGTTCTCGTCTTCTTGTGGACGCCGCCGCATTTCTGGTCGCTCGCGCTGATGACGGAGACCGATTACGATAAAGCCGGAATTCCGATGCTTCCCAACGTCGTCGGCGAACATCGCACGCGCATCGAAATCGCAATCTATAGCGTTATCTTGGTCCTTGGTTCGCTGGCGTTCTATCCGTTACACGTCTTCGGCCCGGCATACGCCGTAGCCGCGGCGATCCTCGGCGCGCTCTTCCTCTACTACGCCTTTCACACGTTACGCGATGCATCCAACGCCTTCGCGCGCGAACTTTTCCGCTACTCCTTAGTCTATCTCGCCTTGATGTCGTTGGCGATGGTCGTCGATCGAATTATCTTGCGATGATTCCAGCACTCGATAGGCGCACCCGCTCGTTACTGCTAACGCTTGCACTTGGAGTTTTCCTCGGCGCGCTCGATCTCTCCGTACTCTCGCCGGCCCTTCCGGCGATCGGCCGAGAGTTTGCGGTGCCGCTGGGAAATCTCGCCTGGATATTCACGCTCTATCTTCTCGCCAACGTCGCAAGTATCGC
>JAKBCP010000266.1 GCA_021807645.1 bacterium | reverse complement strand
ATGCGAAGATTACTTTCTTGACCCCGGTTTTCACCGCCGCGTCGAGTACGTTGAGCATTCCCATCACGTTGACGTCGGCATCGTATCGAGGATCGCGCGCGGAGATCGCGACGGAATGTTGCGCTGCGTGATGGCTGACGACCTCGGGCTTAAACTCGGCGAAAATCCGCGCGACGTTCTCGTCGCGCACGTCCATATGCACGAACCCGGCCTTCTCGGGCAGGTTCGCTCGCCGCCCGCCGCCGTGCTCCCAGAGCGAATCGAGCGCGAGCACTTCGTGCCCCGCAGCGATATACGCATCGGCGATATGCGAACCGATGAACCCGGCGCCGCCGGTAATAATTACGCGCATTGCAATCCTCTTTCCGTAACGTCTACCCTTGCCATGCGTCGCCTTCGACGCAGAGGAACCTGAGGATGCAACGCCTCAGCCTTCCCGCGATTGCCGCTGCCTTTGCGTGTGGAGCGGCGCTCATCGAACCGATCTCCACCGACGCGCGCGCGACCGTTATCGCCGCCTCGGTTCTCGCCGTCGTACTTCTACGGCGGCGAGGAACGCAGCGGGGGCTCTTTCTCACGTTGGGGGCAATCGCCCTGGTCGGCGCGTTCGATGCCCGGCTGCACGGCGCGCTCGATCGGCCGCTCGCGAGCGCGCGCACCGCGCGTTACCGAGCGGTCGCGGGTAGTGCGGCCGCGCTTCCGGGCGGCGGTTGCCGTGCCGCGATTCTCCTCTCGGCGGGGCCGCTCGTCGAGGCGGTGCTCCATCGCTGCGTTCCCGTCGGCAGTACTCTCCTGCTGCGCGGGCGCTTGGAGCCTTTCGATGCGCCGCGCAATCGCGGCGATCCCGATCTGCGGGCGATTGAAGCCGAGCGCGGTTTCTCCGGGCAACTCGCGCACGCCGAAATACTCGCCGTTCGCCGCACGTCGCCGCAGATGTCGTTCTTCGCGCGCGTGCATGCGTGGGCATCCACGCGGCTGCGCGCCTATTTTTCGCCGCTCGACGTTGCGCTACTCTCCGGTGAGCTATGGGGGGCGCGCGACGAAATTCCCGAAAACGTTCGCGCGGAATTCACCCGCACGGGGACGGTGCACGTGCTCGTAACGGCGGGCTTGCACCTCGGCGTCGTGCTCGCAATCATACTCGCGCTTCTGCGCGCGCTGCCGTTGCCGCGTGTCGCCGTCGCGGGGCTCGCGTTGGTCGCACTCTGGAGTTTTGCGCTCTTTGCCGGCGCGCATCTTCCGACGGAGCGCGCGGCGACGATGGCGAGTTTTGCGTTGCTCGCCTATGCCTGCGGGCGCAGCGCGCTCTCCATTGACGCCTACGCGGCCGCGCTACTGGCGATTCTCGCCCTGCAACCGGCAAGCATCGCTGGAGCCTCGTTTGCGCTCTCGTTTTCTTGCGTCGGCGCGATTATCGCGTGCGCCCCGGCACTCGAGCCGCTGCTGGAACGAATTCCGGTGCCGCGAATCGCGCGCGAGGCCCTGATGCTTACTATAGCGACGCAACTCGGGACGTGGCCGGTGAGCGCTGCAGTATTCCTGCAGTTCGCTCCCTACGCGTTGCTCGCCAATCTTGCCGTCGTTCCGAGTGTCGGTGCGACGATGATCTGCGGAGTGTTGACGCTGCTCGCGACGCCCGTGCCGTCAGTCGCCGCAAGTTTCGCGAACCTCACGGCGTGGTTGCTCGCCTGGCAACTCTCCGCGGTGCATTTCTTCGCGTCGCTTCCGGCAGCGAGCATCGCGATGACGCCCGCGCCGATTCCCTGCATCGCTGCCTACGACGGCGGGTTGCTGCTCGCGCTTCACGCGCTGCGAAACCGTAACTGGCGGGCCGCGTGCACGGCGTTCTTCGCAGCTTGCTGGTTCGTTCTTGCGCCGCCGCAGGGCGTCGAGACGCGCTTGCACGTCTGGGCGATCGATGTCGGGCAGGGGGAAGCGCTGCTGATACGCACGCCGGGCGGGCATGCATTCGTCGTCGATGCCGGTGGAAAGATGGAGCGCGGGAACGACCCGAATGCGCGCGCCGCCGCCGAACGGATCGGCGAACGCACGGTGCTGCCGTTCTTGTTACGGCGCGGCATTCACACGCTCGATTTTGCGATGCTCTCGCACGCGCACGGCGACCATGCCGGCGGCATAGCCCCGCTCCTACGTGCGTTACGCGTCGGTGCGTTGGTGGATCCCGGCGAACGCTATAGCGGCCCGGCCTATCTCGATGCGCTGCGCGCCGCGCGCCGCCGCAATATTCCGATCGTGCACCCGCATGCAGGCACGCGATGGCGTTTCGACGACGGAACGAGCCTGCAATTCATCGGTCCGATGCTGCCGCATATTCGCGACGGAAAAAATCGCGTGAACGATAATTCGTTGGCGTTCGTGATGCGCTATCGTGGGTTCAGCGTGCTCTTTACCGGCGATGCAACCGCGACGATGGAACGTTGGTGGATGCGCGAAGGCATCGATCTTCACGTCACGGTTCTCAAAGTTGGGCATCACGGCAGCCGCTTTGCTTCCTCGCCCGCGTTTCTCGCGATGGTGCGGCCGCGCATCGCTCTCATCTCGGTCGGACGCGATAATCGCTACGGGCAGCCCGCTCCCGAGGCACTCGCTCGGTTGCACGCGGTCGGCACGCGTATCTTTCGCACCGA
>JAKBCP010000265.1 GCA_021807645.1 bacterium | reverse complement strand
TCGTCGTCGCACCGCTCCGCTGCGGAGGGATCGGTAACGATCAAGAGTGCTGCGCCGCGCGGTAAAACTGCGCGCGCTAAAGCCAGGCGTTCTTTCAGGTCGAAGGCGTTCTCCGTTTGGAGGCGGAGCGCTTCGCGCGCGGTCGCCGCGCCCTCGCGCCCGGCCCGCGCCCGCTCGGGAATTGGGCCCTCTGCAAGGATCGCCATCGCGCGGTCTTCCCCCGCACTCGCTGCAAACCACGCCGCAACGGCATCGTCGGCGGCATCGGCGAGCGCGCGCCGACGCCCGAGCGACATCGAGGGCGAGCGATCGCTGATCGCGGCGAAGACCAGCGCGATATCTTCGAGCATCACCCGGGTCTGTAGCGCGCCGGTTCTTGCCGTCGCCGCCCAATCGATGCGCCGCGTATCGTCGCCGGCGATATATCCACGCAATTGCACGAACTCATATCCATCGCCGCGCAGGGTCGTCGGCGAACCCTCCCCGAAGACGCGCGGTCGGTTGCGACCGCGTAGAAGCGCGTCGCGCAGCGTCACGGCACGGGAACGCCGGCGATCGTGCGTTCGATCCAGGACGAGGGCGAGAGCGCTTCGAGCACGAGGCGATGAGAAAACGCGATGCGGTGGCGCAGCACCGGCAAAGCGACGCTGCGAATATCGTCCGGCTCGACGTAATCGCGACCGCGCAGAAGCGCGCGCGCACGCGCGCAGTTTACCAACGCGAGGCTCGCCCGCGGGCTCGCACCACCGACGACGTACGGCGATTCCTTCCGGGTCGCCGCCACGAGTTCGACGACGTAGCGATGCAACTTTTTATCGACATGAATCGCTCGAGCGCTCTCGCGCCATTGCAGAATATCGGCGAGCGTCGCGACTTTTTGCGGGAGCGGCGTTTGCGCGAAGGCATAGCGATCGAGAATTTCGAGCTCTTCTTCTTCGCTAGGATATCCGAGATCGATCTTGAGTAAGAAACGATCCATCTGCGCGAGCGGTAGTGCGTAGGTACCGTCGTTATCGAGCGGATTCATCGTCGCAAGAACGATAAACGGATCGGGAATCGCGTGGCTCTCCGGCCCGATCGTTACTTGCCGCTCTTGCATCGCCTCAAGCAGCGCGCTCTGTACTTTCGCCGGAGCGCGATTGATCTCGTCGGCGAGAACGATGTTCGCCACGATCGGCCCGAGAACGGTATCGAAGCGTGCGCTCTGCTGATCGAAGATGCGCGTACCGACGATATCGGCCGGCAAGAGATCGGGAGTGAATTGAATGCGCTTGAACGTACCGTCGACGGAGGCTGCCAGCGCGCGGCAGGCGAGGGTCTTCGCAATGCCCGGCGGTCCCTCCAAAAGCGCGTGTCCGTCGGCGATCGCGGCGAGAAGCAGCCCTTCGATTGCAGCATCCTGTCCGACGATACAGCCTTTCAGCGCTCGCTCGACATCGTGTGGGCTTGCAGTCATCCCGTCACCTCCGCAAACGCGCGAATACACGTTTGAATTGCCGCTGGTAGATCCTCGTCGGTCGTAAATGCCGCGCGCTCCAGCGCGCGCAAGAGTGGAGCGAGATCGCGGTCGGCGTCGGGCAGACGGACGAGCACGTCGGCGAGCGTCTCGCGTGCCGAGGCACCTACCAGCGAGCGAACGTCCACGCGTACCGAACGTACGACGGGCCGCGTCGGTTCCGCGCGAAGCACGAGCGCCGCCTCGCTCAAGCGCTCGTTCCGGCTCGGCACCTCACGGATCTCCGGCTCGCTGGGCAACGGCGCGGGCAGCGTGTCTTCTTCTTGGGGGCGACGGCGAAGCAGCAGATACGCGGCCAGCAGCGCGAGCGCGAACGCAAGCGCAAGAACCGCCGTCGCGATCAGCGCGACCCTCGCGAGAATCGGCAGGAGTCGTCCCACCGCGCTGCCCGCGGTGGCAAAGGGCTGAAGTTGTCCCCCACGCACGACGATCCGCAACGAATTACTCGAATACTGTTCCGCCTGGCCCGTTTTTGCATCGACGGCGTCGAGCGTCGCCGGGGCAAGATCGATGTCGCCGGTGCGATTCGCCCGCACCGTCAACGTCTCGCGATAGATCGTCGCCCTGCCTACGTGGGTGAGCGTTCGTTCGTCCCCGCGCAGCTCCAACTGCGAGAGAATCGGCAGCGTGACGTTATCGATCCGTCGCACGTTCCCGCGCACCACAAGCTCGATCGTCAGCGTAAAAGCGCGGCCGATACTCGGAGACGCGGGGCGAGCCGATAGCGTAAAGCGTTCGACGGTTAATCGCGGCAGGCTTTGCCCTTGCACGCTTTGCGGCAAAAGCATCGCGCAGAGCGCGGCGAAGGCGAGGAGCGGCGCTACGCGAGCGAGCGAGCGCGTTCGAGCCATGTTGCGAAGAGCCGACGCGCATCCCGCGGCCCCGGCGATGCTTCGGGGTGGAACTGCACCGCCTCGATCGGCAGATGCCGATGTGCGAATCCCTCGTTCGTACCGTCGTTGAGATTCGTCATCGTTGCTTCGAGTTCGTCGGGGAGCGACGCGGCGTCGACTGCATACCCATGATTATGCGCCGTGATGATGACTTCGTCGCGACGCAGATCTTTCACCGGTTGGTTGCCGCCGCGATGTCCGTACGGCAGTTTATAGGTGCGTGCGCCGTACGCAAGCGCGAGCA
>JAKBCP010000264.1 GCA_021807645.1 bacterium | reverse complement strand
AGCATAGGCATCGGAGCCGCCGAAACCGAGCGAGAACGGCTCTTCGCTCGCCTGCACCGAGGAAGCGATCTGCGCCATCGTCTCCGAAACGCGTGCGCGTGCCTGCGCGTAGAGAATCGATTGCAAACGCATGCCGACGACCGTGCTGACGATCAGGAGCACGGCGATCAGGAGCCCTGCATACCATGCGGCGACTCGCCACTTTAGCGAATGCATGCCGCTGGGAGAGCCGAAAGCATGTCGCTAGGAGTTTTTCTGACTTGGGCCATTTTCGGATTCGGCGTCGAATTTTGGTCGAAAACGAGGCGCGAAGAGGGAGCGAAGCCGTCGCTTCGTGACCGATGAGCAACGAAGTTTTCGACCAAAAGGCGACCCGGAGACGGGAATGCGCCCAAGCCAGACAAGCTCCTAATCCTTGATGCTGTAACCGATGCCGCGCACCGTCGTGATAAGTTTTTCGTCGAAGCCTTCCTCAAGCTTTCCGCGCAGGTAGCGAATGTAGACGTCGATGAGATTGGAGTCGCCGAGAAAATCGCTTCCCCAGACGCCGTTGAAGAGCTCGTCGCGCGTGTGCACCTTGTTGCGGTGGAGCAGTAAGTATTCGAGCAATGCGTACTCTTTTGCGGTGAGCGCGATCTCTTTGCCGCCGCGCCGCACCTCGTGACGGTCGCGATCCATAACGACATCCTTAAACCGGATCGAGCGTTCCTGCGGCTCGCGTTCGCGTAACTGCGCGCGTACGCGCGCGAGCAATTCTTCGGTGGCAAAAGGTTTGGTAAGATAGTCGTTCGCGCCGGTATCGAGCCCGGCGACGCGATCGGGGACGCGATCCTTTGCGGTCAGCATGATAATCGGCACTCGGCTCTTCGCGCGAATGCGGCGGCAGACTTCGATGCCGTCCATGCGCGGCAGCATCAGGTCGAGAATGACGAGATCGGGCTCTTTGAGCGCCAGCTCGAGCCCCTCGACGCCGTTCTGCGCGAGCTCGACGAGGTAGCCTTCGTGCTGCAGTTCCAACCGGAGCACGCGCGCGATTGCCGCATCATCCTCGACGACGACGATGCGGCGCTGCTTTTCGGAAGCATCCATGGGGCGGTTCTACCCGCCGCGGGTCTAGCGCCCCTTGCGCGCGAGATAAATCCCGGGTGAGAATTCCGGCAGCGTCGACGCGGTGAACGCCGCGGCGACGCCGACGGTCAGCCAGATCAGGATAGCCGGCTGCGCGAGGGTGAAGGCCGCGCGGGCGATCGTCGCGATGACGCCGTTGATGTCGGAGAGATGCGGGACGAACCAGACGGCGAGAGCGAGCAACAACCCCCAGGCGCTCGCTTCCCACGGATCGATCGGTTCGGCGGGAACCCGCTCGACCGTTGCAGCGAGAATCGAAGCGTGCAGCTCGGCGGGCGGCTCCTCGAGTGGGAGCGACGCAAGCAGGCGGTCGAGTTCGTCGTCGGTTCGGTCGTTCATGGTTCTCTCTCCGAGGTGGCGAGGATTTGCCGCAGTTGCTCTTTGGCGCGGAAGATGTGCGTTTTGATCGTTCCGAGAGGTACCCCCAACACCGAGGCGATCTCATCGTACTGCTTTCCTTGCAGATGATACAAGGTAATAACGCTGCGATATTTTTCCGGAAGCGCTTCGATCGCCGCGCGGAGGCGCCCGGCGTCATCGTTGGCGATCGCCTGTGCCTCCGGCCCGGGAGCGGCGTCGGCCCGGTCGGGGATCTCCTCGCCGGAGTAACGACGCGAGCGTTTGAGACGGTCGCAGCAGGCGTGATAGCAGATCGAGAAGATCCAAGTCGAGAACTTGGCGTCGGGGCGGAAGGTATGCAGCGAACGGTAGGCTTTGACGAACGCTTCTTGGGTGGCGTCGCGCGCTTCCTCGCGGTCGCGCAAGGTCCGTACGGCGAGCGTATAGAGCGAGCGTTCGTAGCGCTCCACCAGGGTGGTGAAGCCGGAGGGGTCGCCGGCGAGCGTACGGCTAACCAACTCCGCATCGCTCGTCCGTGGCTGCTCGGCCTCGATATGCACCTCCACCGCCATCGCTGACATGCTTCCTCTACGCGCAACAGATGAGGATTGTTTCGTCGGCCGGCGTTGAAACCTGGGGCTGCCCTCGGGCGTAAGTGGGGTATGATGACGCCAGGCAAGGAGTTTCCCGTATGAGTAGCAACGCAGTCGCTGCAATCTCCATCTTCTGCATCTTCGGGTTACCGATCGTGGCCATCATGGTCCACCGCGTGCTCAAGCATCAGGAGCGGATAGCGATGATCCAGCATGGCTTCCCGGTCGATGCCGATCCCCGCGATGCCTATCGAGCGATGAAGATGGCCGCGAAGATGGGGGTTCCTCCGCCGGGTGTCGGCGACTCCGCGTACCTTTTCTATGCCAACGCGCGGCTCCAGCGCGGCATCACGACCACCTTCGTCGGGCTGGCGATCGTCGTCGGGCTCTCCTTTATCGGCTACCATCACGGGACGATTTCACCGGGACCATGGCTGATCGGCGGGTTGATTCCGCTCTTTGTCGGGCTCGCACAGGTGAGCGGAGCGATGCTCTCGGGCGCCCAGATCGGCGGTTTCGGCATCGGACGCGGCCCGGTGATGCCGCCGCCGGGGCCGGTGCCCCCCAATGGAGTGCCGCCGAATGCGCCGCCGGGAGATCGGA
>JAKBCP010000263.1 GCA_021807645.1 bacterium | reverse complement strand
CATCTGCACTCGCTCGCAAAGGACAAGTCCGACGCGTCGCGCGCTGCTTGCTTGCGGGCCCAGGCTGCGCATATGAGTTTTTGTTCGACGAGCCGGCACATTGCGCGCGAGTCACCGCATCGATCGGTCGGCAGACATACTCGGCATCGCTCCCTTTCGTGCCGCTCGATACGATGTCGCTGGTTGAAAAGGCGTTGCTTGCCGGAAGTATCGCGCCGCATTATCGGGAAATTCTCGCGATCGTGACTTCGCAACTCTCGGTCGGCGCGCCATGAGCAACGTACATCGCGAGGTGCTTCCGACCCCCGAGGCGCTTGCCGAACGCCTCGCCGATTTTGTTGTCGCCGCCCTCACGGAAGCCCAGAGCCGACACGGCGAGGGCTCCCTCGTACTCGCGGGTGGAACGACGCCGCGCGCTGCGTACATGCTGCTGGCAAAGGCACCGCGTCGCAACGCTATCGATTGGACGCGCGTAACGCTGCTCTTCGGAGACGAGCGCTGCGTCCCCCCGACCGACGCGGAGAGTAATTATCGCATGGCGCGAGAAGCGCTGCTCGCACACGTTCCGCTCCCTGCTTCGGCGGTTCTTCGCATGCGCGGAGAGGCGCCGCCGCTCGTGGCGGCAGCAGAATACGCGGCGCGCATTCGCGAACGGTTTGGAGGATCGCCACGCTTCGATCTCGTCTTGCTCGGGATGGGGCCCGACGGGCACACCGCATCGCTCTTTCCCGGCAGCGACCCGTTTAACGATGACGACGCGCTGGTACGCGCGGTATATGCGGAGAGCAAACAGCAATGGCGTCTCACGATGACGCCTTCGGCAATCAACGGCGCCCGCTCCGTCGCCATCGCTCTTTCAGGCAGTGAAAAGGCCGCCGCTTACAACGCTGTTGCAAGCGGCGTGGGCGGAGCATCGCTCTACCCGATTGAGGCGATCGCGCCGACCGACGGTCAGGTAACCTGGTTGGTCGAACGCAGCGTCGTAGACTGATCGAGCTCCACCGGGCGGCGCCGGTTCCACTGCTCTAATTCACGACCGTAGAGTACGGCGACGCGCTCGGAGATGCTGCGTTGCATCGCCGAACTCATCCGTTTGCGTACCGGCGTCGCCCCGATCATGGCGCTATCCCCGTACCGAGGGCGGCCAGCTTCACGTGATTCTCGGCAAGAATCGTCCCGCTCGCTCGTTCGATCTCGACGACAGCGATATTGAGATCGGTCTGTGCCTGCAATTCGGCGCCGCGCGCCTGTTCGAGTTGCACTTGCCGTTGCAGTACCAGAAAAGTCGTCGACGCACCGTTTTTATACTTGCGTACCTCTGAATCGTACACGGCCTTCGCTGCGATACGCGCGGCGCGGGTCGCCGCCAGTCGTGCGAGCGCCGAGCGATATGCCTGCAATGCATTACGGTTTTCAATAACGATCTGGTCGACGAGGCTCTTCGATTGTAACGCTGCAATGCGCGCCTTGGCACGAGCCGTAGCGAGAGCCACGTGCGAACTTTGGTGCCCGAATGTCGTCGTGTACGTTATCTGCGCATTAAAGACCGGGAAGCGGCCGCCCCAGAGGTTGTGATATGATTGCGCCATCGATCCCGCCAAATACCCGGGAACTGGGGTTACCGGCCCCGAGCCGAGAGGATTCACGTTGGTGGGAATACCGGCGAAACCATTGCTTTGATATCCCAGCGTTAAGTCGATCTTCGGCAAGACGCCGTTCTTCGCACTCGCTAAAGCGATCGCTGCTTCTTCTTGCGTCGCCGCACTCTGGGCGACCTCCGGACGATCCCGCAAGGCGCGTTCGACGAGAACGTTAAGGTTCGCAACTTTCGGCAGCGCCCGCGCCGGCGAGGTCGGAACGAGATTGGCAAGCCAAATTGGGTCGTTGCTCTCGCTGAGAATCTGCGACTTCAGCGAATTTTGCAGTCCGGCAACCTGTTGTAGCGCGCTATCGAGCGTCGCGCGAAAACTCTCCACTTGCGACTGCGCTTCGGTTCGCTCGATCGGCGCTGCCGCGCCCCGCAGAACGAGTCGATTGACGCTGCCCTCCTGAAGCATCGCCTCGTGCAGGGCGCTCTGAGCGATCGCTACGGCCCGCCACGCGGCGACGAGCTGCCAATAGGTCGATTCTACTGCGGCAATCGTTGCGGCCGTCTGTGCGCGCGCCTGCGCGCGCGCGGCACGCGAGCCGGCGACCGCAAGTTGCAGTTGCTCCCGTGCCGGGTTCATGCCCGCTCCGCGGAGAAGCGGTTGATCGAGCCCGACGTTCAGCGATGTCGCATAGCTCGGATCGAAAGCGTTGATAAAGGTATTATCGATCGTCTTGCTCTGCGATAATCCGACGCTCACGCTCTGGCCGCCGGGCAATAACGCGCTCAGCGTTCCCGCTACCTTCTGCTGGTTTTGAACGATCGGGCTAAAGTTCGGCCCGGCGAAAAACGCATTCGTCGGAGCTTCGGTGACGTGAGCGACCGAGGGTGCGATCTGAAAGCGGAGATCGAAATTTCCCTTGGCGGCGACGACTGCGTAGCGTGCGATCTTTACGTTCTCTCCGGCGATTGCCAGATCGGGATTCTTCCGTAGGGCCATCGCGATCGCATCGTGGAGGCGAATTCCGACGAAGGGCTGCGCCGTTATCCCGACGATCTCCGATGCCGCCGACGGC
>JAKBCP010000262.1 GCA_021807645.1 bacterium | reverse complement strand
AGAATCACGGTGCGCGGATCGTTTTTCATCGCATCGTAGAGCGTCGCGCGCACGGCGTCAACGTTATTCATGATCTGCGAGGTTTGGGTGGGGCTGCTCACTGCCACGGCTGCCAGGCTCCTTCGTAAAGATGCGTGTAAAGATCGGCTGCCGTCGGGTACGGCATCGCTTCGGCGCGATCGGTCGCTTCATTGGTTTCGCGCAAGACGTCGCGTTTGAGTTTCTCGACATCGGCAGCGCTCATCACGTCGTGATCGAGCAGCACGCGTTCGAAACGCGGCACCGGATCTTCTTTGCGATGCGCCTCGACCTCTTCTTTGGTGCGATAGGTCATATCGTTGTCGTCGGTCGAGTGGGCGAGGAATCGGTAGCACATGCCTTCGAGCAGGGTCGGGCCGCCGCCGCTGCGCGCGCGGTCGAGCGCTTCGTTGACGCTGCCGTAGGTCTCGATGGGATCGAAGCCGTTGAAACGATGCCCGGGAATTCCGTATCCGGCGGCGCGCTTCCAAATCTCGGGCTGCCCCATCTGGTGTTCGATCGGGGTCGAGATCGCCCAGAGATTATTCTCGACGAGAAAGACGACCGGCAGCTTATGGATCGATGCGAAATTGACCGATTCGTGCCATTCGCCCTCGCTGGTCGTGCCGTCGCCGCAGGTGACGAGCACCGCGCGCCCGCGTTCGCCGCGATACTTCATCGCGTACGCGGCGCCGACGGCATGCGGAATATGCGCCGCCAAAATCGAGGAGAACGACATCAGCCCGGCGTCTTTGCTGGAGTAATGGTTCGGAAACTGCCGCCCGCCGTTGTGGTCGGCGGCACGCGCGAAGAGCGAGAGCAGAATCTCGTACGGCGTCAGTCCGATGCCGAGCGCCAAACCGAGATCGCGATAGTACGGCGCGAGCAGATCCTTCCCGCGGTGGAACGCCATCGCGGCGCCCGCTTGGAGCGCCTCATGCCCCTCGCTCCCCAGCGCGAAGGGGATCTTCCCCTGACGGTTGAGCTGGAAGCCGCGGTTATCGAGTTGTCGTTGCAGCAGCATGTTGCGGAAAATTGCCCGCAACTGATCGTCGCTCAAGCCGTTGCGCTCGAGCTTCTTGCCCTTCGTATCGGTCTTCGCCATCTAAGATTGTCCTTATCGTGCGTGAGTTATCGCCACGGATCGGTGGAATCCGCGTACACGTTCCGGTAGAGTTCTTCGCCGCCGGGGTAGGGCATCGCTTCCGCGCGGTCGGTCGCCTCGTTAATCTCGGCGAGCAACTCGCCCTTCAGGCGCTCCAACGCTTCGGCTGAGAGAATACCCGCCTCGTCGAGCCGACGCTCGAAATTCGGCACCGGATCGTCGCGGCGATGCGCTTCGACCTCTTCCCGGCTGCGATAGGTACGGTCGTCGTCGTCGGTGGTATGTGAGAGGAAGCGATAGCACTTCGCTTCGACCAGCGTCGGCCCGCCGCCGGTCCGCGCGCGGTCGAGCGCATCGGAGACGGCGAGATAGCAAGCGACCGGGTCCATGCCGTCGACACAGGTCGAGGGAAGGCCGTACCCGGCCGCCCGGCGCCAGATATCGGGCTGCCCCATCTGTTTTGCGAGCGGCGTGCTGATCGCCCACTCGTTATTCTCGCAGAGAAAGACGACCGGCAGCTTGTGGACGGCGGCGAAGTTGAGCGATTCGTGCCACTCCCCTTCGCTCGTCGCGCCGTCGCCGAAGGTCGCGAGCACCGCGCGGCCGTGTTCGCCGCGCACGCGCAGCGCATAGGCGGCGCCGACGGCGTGCGAGAGTTGCGCGGCGATGATCGAGGAGATCGTCGCGATGCCGAGGCGCCGGCTCGAATAATGGTGCGGAAACTGCCGCCCTCCGGACTGGTCGCTGCCGCGAGCGAAGAGCGAGAGCAGCACCTCGTAGGAAGTGAGCCCGACGCCGAGGGCGAGCCCGAGATCGCGGTAGTAGGGGAAGAGCAGGTCGCGCCCGCGCGCAAAGGCCATCGCCGCGCCGGCCTGCACGCCTTCGTGCCCCTCGCTCGCCGAGGCGAACGGGATCTTCCCTTGGCGGTTGAGCTGAAAGCCGCGGTTTTCGAGCATGCGCTGGAGCAGCATGGTGCGCAGCATCCCGACGAGTTGCTCGTCGGAGAGGCCCGCACGCTCGAAGGGCGGCGAGGGACGGTTCGTTGTAGCCACGGGGTGACGTACTCACCTGGCCCGCTGCCGAAATCCTGCGCGCCTTCTTAAAGTACGAACGCCTGCGAAGGGTGCTTGGTTTGCATAGCGAAGAGGGCCCGCGATGAAACGCATACTTCCAGCGCTTTTTGCCGCGTCATTTTTCGTGCTCGTCGCCGCTATCGCCATGCCGGGGCCGGTCGCCGCGAGCAACATCTTTTGCGCCGCCTCCGTCACGACGTTCCCGCTCGATCCTGCAACCGATCTCATTACGAAGGAGGCGTCGACGACCCGGTATGCCGTCGTTCTCGGCGTGCGAGGAAAGCGCAACGTATCGGCGAGCGTAACTTTTATCGACCAGAAAAACGCGTATATCGTCGATATTCCTACGTCGCCCATCTTCGCAATGAAGAACCGGCACGACCGGTACACGAAAGCGATATTGGTGCGCTTTGCACGCCCAACGCACGTTCGGTACGCCTATGTCGATACCGCCGCGGTCGATGGTGCGGCCGCGATTAC
>JAKBCP010000261.1 GCA_021807645.1 bacterium | reverse complement strand
GAGGTCGCGCTCGAGGAAATCGCGGACCTCTTTCCCGCGTTCGCCGACCAGCGCGATGACGTTCACATCGGCGGCAGTATTGCGGGCGATCATTCCGAGGATCGTCGATTTTCCGACCCCGGAGCCCGCGAACACGCCGACGCGCTGGCCCTTCCCGCAGGTCAGCAAGCCGTCGATTGCGCGGATGCCGAGCGGAAGCGCCTCCGATATCCGCCGACGTTGCATCGCCGCCGGCGGATTCGCCGTCACCGGCGCGAGTTTGAGCGAATCGATCGGCCCTTTGTCGTCGATCGGATTCCCGAGCCCGTCGAGGACGCGCCCGAGGAGATCGTCGCCGACGCGAATTTGCAGCGGCTTTCCGCAAGCGGCAACATCGCTACCGGCTCCGATGCCCGCGAGATCTCCCAACGGCATAATCAGCACGCGATTGTCGCGAAAGCCGACGACCTCGGCGAGCACCGGATCGGCGTTACGACGATAACGAATCCAACAGGTCTCTCCGACCGCCATCGCCGGACCGTTGCTCTCGATAACAACGCCGATCACCTGCGAAACACGTCCGTTTTGGCGCATGCAATCGACGTCGTGCAGGGCGTCGAGGTAGCGATCGGCGCGAAACGCGAGCGCTTCCATCGTTAGATCGCCGTCGCCGTTATCTCGGGCATATCGTCGGCGGGAACGAGCGCGCCGCGAACCTCGCGTATCTGCGTGGTGATTTTTGCATCGATCGTTCCCGAATCGCTCTCGAGCATCGCTCCGCCGCGATCGACGCGTTGGTCTTCGATGAGCCGAAGGTGTTCGAAATCGCCGGCGGCGAGCAGACGCTCCCGGTACGCTCGCATCACCTCCATATCGTCGGGGTTGACGCGAATCGTAATGTCGTTGCGCCCCACGGCACGAGCGAGCGCGGCGCGAACGGTTTCGACGACGAACTGATCGTCCTGCGCGATTTCGTGATGAACCACGCGCTCTGCGGCTCCCAGCGCAAGACGTACCAACTCGGGTTCGGCGCTGCGCAGAAAGCGATCGCGATCTTCGCGAACCGCTTCGATGAGGCCGTGCAGCAGCGTCAATAGTTCGTTGATCTCGGCATCGACGCGCGCGATCCCCTCCTCGCGCCCCGCCTCGCGACCTTCGCTTCGCGCCGCCTCTGCTATCGCATCGCGCTCGCCGCGCGCCTGTTCGAGGAGCGCGCTTGCGGTACGAAATGCTCCCTCCAAAATCTCCCGGGCGCTCCCCTTCGCTCGCTCCAAAGCGGCACTCGCCTCGGCGCGCAGCGCATCCCAATCGATAACCTCGACGCGCGCTTCGGGCGCGTCGCTCCCTAAACGATCATCTTCTCCATCTTCAACGCCCTCGAGCCCCAGTTCCCGATGCTCCTCGGCCGCCTCGGGGAGCGGTCGCTCCTCGGGAATGCCGACGGCATAGGCCTTCTCGACCATATGGGCCCCGCGTACAATTTTCCCCATCGAAAGCCTACGTCGGTTCCACTAGACCAGTCGTTCGTCTTTCGCACCGCGAGCGATGACGATTTGGCCATTCTCCTCGAGCGTGCGAATGACGTCGACGATCTGTTGCTGCGCTTTTCCGACTTCGCGCATGCGCGTCGGCCCCAGCACTTCGATCTCTTCCTTGAGCATCTGTCCGGCACGCGTCGACATATTTTTGTAGACGCGTGCAAGCAAATCTTCGTTGGCGACTTTGAGGGCGAGCGCGAGCTCTTTCCCATCGACTTCTTTGAGAATGCGCTGAATCGAGCGATCGTCGAGATTGATGATATCTTCGAACACGAAGAGCAGGTTCTTGACTTCTTGAGCCAGCTCGGGGTCGCGTTTGGTAAGTCCGTCGAGGATGTTTTTCTCGGTCTCGCGATCGACGAAATTCATGACCGACGCAAGCGACGCTACGCCGCCGGCTTTGGAGAAGTCTGCGCCGCTGATGAGGAGACGGCGGCCGAGCAATTCATCGAGCTGCTCGAGCACTTCAGGAGCGGTCTTTTGCAAGATCGCGATCCGCATTGCGACGTCGGCCTGCAATTCGGGCGTCAGCGCGGAGATGACCGCTCCCGCCTGCTCCGGCTGCATGTAGACGAGGATGAGCGCGATCGTCTGCGGATGCTCGTCCTGAATGAACTGCAGTAACTGCGCGGGCTCGGTATTCTTGATGAGTTCGAGCGGATTGCCGTGCTTGAGCGCAGCGAAAAGGCGGCTGGTCATGTCGTCGGCTTGCCCCGCGCCAAACGAACGCTCGAGGATCTCCTTCGCGTATTCGATACCGCCCTCGTTGATGTATTTGAGAGCGATCGCGCGCTGGTAAGCCTCCTGAATGACGGCGTCGCGCTTTTCCAGCGAGACCGTCGGGATCTTGGCGATCTCTAAGACGATGCGCTCGACTTCATCTTGACGCAAGAACTTAAAGATCGTCGCCGAGAGCTCGAGCCCCAGCGTGATCAACAGGATTGCGGCTTTCTCCGGCCCCGAGATCTCCAGCGACTCGCTGTCGCCGAACGGCATCGGCGTTTCGGGGAGTCCCGTGTTGGAGAGGTTGACGATCGGTGAATCCATTTCGCTTCTCGCCCGCTACTCGGCCAGCCAGAGCTTGACGAGCTTGCCGATGCTGTCGGGGCTCTCTTGCGCCACGGTCGTTACGTACTCGATCATCTGTTCTCTCGTCATATCG
>JAKBCP010000260.1 GCA_021807645.1 bacterium | reverse complement strand
AGCGCATTGACAGCGCGATCTCCATCGATTGCATGCTCGAGGAAGAAGTTCGCCCCCGTCTCCCATGCAATGCGCCGCCAATGAACGAGATAGGCGGCGAGCCACCTTCGCGCGCGCTCGTGAAGATATCCCGTCTCGCGCAATTCGGCGACGAACCCATCGATGCAGGCAAGCCCGGTTGATGCAGAGCGAATATCTTCGGGGAGCGAACGCTCGTACGAATCGGCCGCCCAACCGGTCTTCAGGGGCTCGATAGCGCGATGAATCTCGTCCCCGAGCAATGCAAGCACGCGACGGGCGTAATCGTACCGTGCAAGCGCTTGAAGAAATCCCTCCCGCGATTCGTCATCGCCGCCGACAACGAACGCACGATCGCGCACTTCGGCGATCGAGAGGATTCCGAACCGGATATATGCCGAAAGGTGGGTAACGTTTCCATCGAGGTACGCGCGACGCTCGGCATAACCGCGTAAATCGAGCGATGCGAGTCGCTGCAACGCTTCCTCTCGGATGTTCATAGGCCGCTATAACCACCATCTTTGGCGGCGCGTTGCAAGCGGAAACGGCTATCGCAATCGCCAAGACCCTCGGGCTATGAGTCAAGGTTACTATCGCTATCCCACCATCGCGGGAAATCTTCTCGTCTTCGTCTGCGAGGACGATCTTTGGAGCGTCCCGCTCGATGGCGGCTCCGCTCGTCGCCTCACCACCGGCTTTGGATCGGCAACCTTCCCGCGGCTCTCTCCCGACGCCCGCTCGATTGCCTTCATCTCCAACGACGACGGCAATCCCGAGCTCTACATCATGCCCGCCGAGGGCGGCATCCCGACGCGGTTAACCTTTCTCGGCGCAACGCTTGCCTCGATCTCCGGCTGGAGCAGCGACGGTAGCGAGATCTATTTCTGCGCCAATCCTTCGGCGTGGTACGAGCGCGAGATGCGCGCGTTCTCCATCTCCGCCGCCGGGGGAACGCCGCAAGAGATGCGGCTCGGACACGTTCGAGCGCTCTCGCGCGACGAGCGCGGCCGCACCGCCATCGGACGCAACGCCGACGACCCTGCGCGCTGGAAGCGGTATCGCGGTGGTACCGCCGGCGAAATTTGGATCGATGCGGCCGGAAACGGCGATTTCGAACGTCTTCCGCTTCCCGCCGGCAACCCGGTCTGGCCGATGTGGATCGGCGAACGCATCTATCTTTTGACCGATCACGAAGGTATCGGCAAGATCTATTCCTGTACGCCCGACGGTAGCGATCTTCGCGCCGAAAGTAACGACTCGGAGTATTACGCGCGCTTCCCATCCACCGACGGCAGCCGCATCGTCTATGGTCTCGGCGGCACCATCGCCCTTTTCGATACGCTCGAGCGCACCACGCGCACGATCGAGATCACCACGCATTCCTCTGCGCCGCAGAGCGTTCGCCGCTTCGACGACGCCTCGGAGATGCTGGAAGATTTCGAGAGCTCCCCTGCCGGCACGCACGTCGCCTTCGTTTCGCGCGGACAAGCGTTCTCGATGCCGCTCTTTGAGGGTCCGGTCGTACGTTACGGCGAGGGCAGCCGTTCGCGCATTCGCCTCCTCCGCTGGATGCGCGACGGAAAGCATCTCGTGGGCGTCACCGACCGCAAAGGATACGAACAGATCGCTCGCTGGGATACCGGAGAGAACGGCGATCCAAAATTGCTCACCGTCGGCGACATCGGTCGCCCGATCGAGTTCGAACTTTCCCCCAACGGTGAAACTTTGGCCTTTTCGAATCATCGTCACGAACTCTGCGTGCTCGATCTCTCGGAAAATACGATCCGCACGCTCGACCGCAGCCTCGGGCGCCCGATTTCGGGAATCGCGTATTCGCCCGACGGGCGCTATATCGCCTATTCGTGGTCGCCGAATTCGAATTCGTCAATCGTGCGCGTCGTGAAGGTAAAATCCGGAAAGATTCACGACGTTACGACGGCGTTGCGCGTCGATCGATCCCCGTCTTGGGATCCCGACGGCAAATACCTCTACTGCATTGCTTCGCGCGATTTCCGGCCGCTTTACGATGCGTTGCAATTCGATCTCGGTTTTCCACAAGCGGAGCGCCCGTACGCGATCGCTCTGCGCAGCGACGTGCCTTCGCCCTTCGTCCCGAAACCGAAACCAGTTCATCGCGACCATCACGACCATCACGAAGACGAACGCGACAAAAAGGACGAAAAGCAACCCGATATCGAGATCGATTTCGACGGCATCGCCGGACGAATGCTGGCGTTCCCCGTCGATGAGGGCAACTACGGCGAGCTGCTGGCCGTAAAGGGTCGCGTTCTCTTCACGCGCCATGCGGTCCGCGGTATCGCGCCGCAGGGCGGGGATGACGACGAGCATGGTGGAGGCCTGCTGCTCGCATACGATTTCGAACTACAGCGTTGCGCGACGCTCGCCCGCGATGTCGACGAGCTGCGCCTCGGCCCCGACGGCCGCACGCTGCTCTATTCTTCCGGGACGCGGCTGCGGGCCATCGATGCGCTCGGAGAACTTCCCGAAGAAGAAGATGACGGCAAAGCCCCGTCCGAACCCGGACGCAAGAGCGGCTTCATCGATTGCGACCGCGCGAGCGTCGAAGTGCGACCCCAAGAAGAGTGGGCGCAGATGTATCGGGAGGCGTGGCGCCTGCAGACCGAACAATTCTGGGTCGCCGACTT
>JAKBCP010000259.1 GCA_021807645.1 bacterium | reverse complement strand
CTTTCGGCTCTGCGCGCGCATCGAAGGCTTTCCGCGCCACTTGGGAATTCATTCCGGCGGCATGGTGCTCGCGCGCGATCCGCTGGTGCGCGTCGCGCCGGTGGAGTGGGCGACGATGCGCGATCGCAGCGTCATCCAGTGGGATAAAGACGATCTCGCCGCGCTCGGGCTGATCAAGATCGATCTCTTGGGGTTGGGAATGCTCTCGTTGCTCGACGAGGCCTTCGCGCTGCATCGGCGCTCGCACCCGCACGAAGCGCCGCTCTCGCTGGCGACGATTCCGCCCGACGATGCCGCCACCTATGCGATGCTCGAACGCGCCGACAGCATCGGCGTCTTTCAGATCGAATCGCGCGCGCAGCAATCGATGCTGCCGCGCATGAAACCGCGCTGTTTCTACGATCTCGTCATGCAGGTGGCGATCATCCGCCCGGGCCCGATTCAAGGGCAGATGATTCACCCGTTTTTACGCAGGCGTGCGGGTTTGGAAGCAGTCGAATACCCGCACCCGAAACTCCGTCCGGTGCTCGAACGAACGCTCGGCGTGCCGCTCTTTCAAGAGCAGGGCATGCGCCTTGCCGTAGAAGCGGCGGGCTTCTCGGCAGGGGAGGCGGATCGTTTGCGCAGAGCGATGGGGCACAAACGGTCGCGCGAGAAGATGCAGGCGTTACGGACGCAGTTGATCGAGGGAATGGAGCGCAACGGCATCGAGCGCGCTGCGGCGGAAAAGCTCTTCGCGATGCTCGAAGGCTTCGCCGATTACGGTTTCCCCGAATCGCATGCCGCGAGTTTCGCTTTACTCGCTTATGCCTCGGCCTATCTCAAGTGCCGCTATCATGCGGAATTCACCGCGGCGATTCTCAACGTGCAGCCGATGGGATTCTATGCAACCGAAGTGCTCGTGAACGATGCCAAGCGACATGGCGTCGTCGTCAAGCCGATCGAGATCAACGCAAGCGAATGGTGGAGTTTCGTCGACGAAAGCGGCGCGGTGCGGCTCGGATTCCATCTCGTTCGCGATCTCGGCAGCGTGCAGCGCGAGCGCCTCGAAGCGGCGTTGAAGGCCGGCGCGTTCGCCGATATCCTCGATTTTGCACGGCGCACCGATCTCAGCCGCGAGGGGCTCGAGAGCCTCGCGGTCGCCGATGCATTCGCGCCGTGGTATCGTAGCCGCCGCGAAGCGATGTGGGCGTTACGCGCGCTTGACGAGCGGGAACGACGCGGCGAACTCGGGCGGCTGATGGAGACGCAGGAGCCGACGGTAACGTTCGCGCCGTTGAAACCGCGCGAGCAGACGGCGTTCGATCTTTGGGCGACCGGCGTTACGACGGGGCCGCAAGGTATCGCGCACCTGCGCGCCGGGCTCGATGCGCGCGGCGTGCTCTCTGCCGCGGCGCTCGCTCGGGCATCGCACCGACAACGGGTGCGCGTCGGGGGCTTGGTGATTACGCGCCAGCGCCCCGGTACCGCGAAGGGTTTCGTTTTTTTAACGCTTGAGGACGAGACGGGGTTGGTCAACGTCATCGTGCGTCCCGATCTCTACGAACGGACGCGCCGTATCATCGCGACGAACGCGACGCTGATCGTCGCGGGGACGCTGCAGAAAGAGAGCGGCTGCATCGACGTGCTCGCGGCGGAGATCGAACCGCTGGAGAGCGCGAAGATGCTCGCCGGCGTTCGCGCGCATAACTTCCATTGAGCTTCCGCTGCGAGCCTTCATCGGCTTTTCCTCAAAAACGCCGGAGCGCGGACTAGAATCGGGCATGGAGGAACATCCCACCATGTCACAACTCACGAACGAGAGCCTGCGGGACGACGTGCTCGCCGAGCTCGATCTCGACCCACAACTCGACGCCCAGCATATCGGCGTGACCGCCGAAGACGGCGTCGTCACTTTGACCGGCACGGTCTCCAGTTTTGCCGAAAAATGGGCGGCCGAAGAAGCCGCCAAGCGGGTAAAAGGCGTGAAGGCGGTCGCCGAGCGTCTGGAAGTCGACCTGCCGGCGATGCATGTCCGGAACGACACCGACATCGCGCGCGAAGTCACCAACGCCCTTGCTTGGAACGTCACGCTTCCCGCCGATATTCGCGCGATCGTCGAAGACGGGCACGTAACCCTCGAAGGCACCGTCGATTGGTACTATCAGCGCGAACGCGCTGCCGAGACGGTACGAAATCTCCGCGGCGTACGCGGCGTGACGAACTATATCTCGCTACGCCCGCGCGTCTCGCCGGAGAACGTCGAGTCGACGATCAAACGCGCCTTCCACCGGCAAGCGCAGATCGACGCCGATAAGATCGACATCCGTGTCGTCGGCGGGAAGGTCATTCTCAGCGGCAACGTTCACGGATGGTTCGAACGGAGCGAAGCGGTGCAAGCCGCCTGGTCGATCCCCGGCGTTACCGAGGTTGAAAATAAGCTCGCACTCGTCTGACGACGGCGCAGCGCGAGCTTGCGTGCGGTAGGGTTCGCCGGTGGGAGGGGATACGAGCCGGCGGCCCCTACCGCATTACTGCGGGCGGTCGTCGTAGATGTGCTGCATAAATGGCGTCAGATAGGTGCCCCGCGGAAGACGGTAGCTCGGCTGCGGATACGGCACCGGCAAACGATGCGGATAGGGCCCGTGCGCGAGTTCGTCGTGGTCGCGCGGATAGCAGACCGGCCACGGAATCTCGCCTTTCTCGTTGCCGCCCTG
>JAKBCP010000258.1 GCA_021807645.1 bacterium | reverse complement strand
GCCGGCGGGCCACGGCGAACGGCAGCGAGGAACCCGATGCCGCACCGACGGTGAGGCCGAGGTGCGAGGGGCTGCTCTGCGGGGTGCTGGGAAGGTTTGCACTGCCGCCGGCTCCGGCAGCCCCACCCCCGCCGCAGGCGGCGAGAAGTAGCGCGGCGGCGGTCGAAGCGGCAAAGGGCACGAGTGGTGCGAACGGACGTTTGAACATGGGCGCTCTCCTTTGTGTCGCCTATACTTCCCCGAGAGCGCGAGCCTTAAACAATCCTGAGAAAACTTTACATTTTCTGAACAAATACACTCTCAGCCTGTTATCGGCGCTCGAGCTGCGCGCTCAGCCACGGATCGATGAAGTAGCGCCAGAGAATTTTGATCAACGCGGCCGCCGGAATGCCGAGCAGAAGCCCCGGGATGCCGAAGAGTTCACCACCGGCGAACACGGCGAACATCACCGCAATCGGCGAAACGCCGACGGAATCCCCCATAATTTTGGGCACCAGCACGTTATCGCTGATGCGTTCGACCACGAAGATGATGATCTGCACCCACAACACCATCCACCACCCCTGCGGAGCGCAGAGAATGACGGCGATGAGTTGGCCGATCACCGAACCGAGCATCGGAATCGCATACGATATGGCAACGATAACTCCGAGGAGCAGCGCAAATTTGAAGCCGACGATCGCCGAGAGCACCCAAACGGCGATGCCGGTGATCGCACTAACGATGACCTGTCCGGAGATATAGCTACCGAAGGTGCCCGCAATCTCGGTCAACACCTTATGCGCGACCGGGCGGCGGCTCGCAGGGAAGAGCGATGCGACCCCATCGGCGATTCCGGCATCGTTGAGCAAGAAAAATATCGATAGCACCAAGGATGCGAACGCGACGAATAGCCCCGTCGCGGTACCGACGAGGATCTGTCCGACCGAACCGAGCGTCGTGCCCGCGAAACGCTGTAACGAACCGGTGCCGATATGCGAGAGATCGATGCCGTTGGTCGGAATCGACATCTGCGGAAAGTGCTGCTGTAACGATTGCTCGATGGATATCGTCCACGCCTCGACCGCAGCCGCTATCGCAGGTAGATTCTGCGCGATTCCCTGAATTTGCACGACCATGAGCGGTACGATCACCAAAAGGGTAACGACGACCACGAGTATGAGCACGACGAAAACGATCGCGACGGCCAACGGTTTCGGCACGCGCATCGTTTCAAGGCGCTTCACGATTGGGCGCACGCCGGCGGCGATAAACGCAGCGATGATAAAGACGGCGAGCGTGCGCGGAATATGCAAAGCAAAGAGATAGGCGAGGACCGCAATCAAAACACCGGCGCCGACCATCAGCGCTCGACGCCAGGGGAAGCTCATACGCTTTTCCCAAGCAACCGGCGTTCGGTGCGATACCCCGCCCGATCGTAGAGCCGCTGAGCGGCGCTGTTTCCCTCGGTCACCATAAGCCCGAGATACGGGGTTCCGTGTCGGCGAGCCTCTTCTTCACAGGCAGCGAGGAGAAGGGTGCCGACGCCGTGCCCGCGCTGCCCCACTTCGACGGCCATGTACGCGAGAAACGCCTGCGCGAGCCCGGTCACCTCGTCGGGAAGATCGAAGACGAGCAGAGCAAAACCCAATCGCAGATCCCCGTCGGCTGCGACGAGGATCGCATGCGAACGCGAATGGACCACATCGAGCAAACGGAGGAAATTCATCCGCAACGCCTCGATCGGCGCATCGCGCAGCGGCGAAAGGCTGCTCCCGAGCGATTCGATGCCGCAGCGTTCGATGAATGCGCGGTCGGCCGCGCCCGCGGCACGACGCACCGTCGGCGCGTTCACGCGCCCGCGCCGGCGGTCACGACCGAGAATGCGGCGAGGAAGGCATCGTTCTCGTCGGGCGTTCCCACGGTCACCCGTAGACGTCCGGGCATGCGCAGCGCGTCGCCCGAACGCACGATGATGCCGCGCTCCAGGAGCGCTTCGTATGCCGCGTGCGCCGAGATCGGTACGGTGACGGCGTAGAAATTCGCTCCACTTGGATAGCAGCGATGCCCCCGCCGCTCGAGCTCGGCGGTCACGCGCAACCGCTCCGACGCATTGAGCGCGATACTCTTCTCCAGAAAGGCGCTATCGTCGAGCGCCGCCGCCGCTCCGATTGCCGCCGGGCGCGAGACGTTAAAAGGCAAGCGGACGCGCTGGAGCCAGCCGATGCTCTCGCGATCGCCGTAGGCATAGCCGAATCGAAGGCTTGCAAGACCGTACGCTTTGGACATCGTTCGCAGGACGACCGCGTTTCCTCGCGCGCGGACGAGCTCGGCAACGTTGAAGGCCGGCGTTTCGAGATACTCCGCATACGCTCGATCGATCACGAGAAGCACCTCGGGCGGAAGGCGTTCGAAGAGCGCGCTCCATGTCGCCTCGGGGAGAAAGGTTCCCGTCGGGTTGTTCGGATCGCAGACAAAGAATGCTTTCGTGCGTGGGCCGACCGCTGCGAGCATCCGCTCGATATCGTGCGTTCCGTTGCGGAGCGGGACTTCGACGGGAATCGCTCCGACCAACGACACCGCCGATCGATAGAGCGAGAAGGTCGGATCGGCGATAACGGCTTCATCGTCCGGGTCGAGGAAGCTCTGCGCAATCGTATTGATGAGTTCGTTACTGCCGTGCCCCAGCACCACGTTTTCAGCGTGCAGCTGCTCGCGCG
>JAKBCP010000257.1 GCA_021807645.1 bacterium | reverse complement strand
ACCCGCCCTCGCCGTCGCTTCGCAGAAAAAAAACGAGCCGCGGGGGGCGGCTCGTTTCCTCGGAAAACAAAAACGCCGGGCTTAGGCGGCTGCCTTCTTCCGGCGTGCTGTCGCTTTCCGTGCGCGCGGTTTGCTCACTTTGCGAGCTACCTTTCGGGTCGCGCGTTTTGCGGTTTTGCGCTTTGCGGTTTTGCGCTTTGCGGTGGTGCGCTTTGCCGTTTTGCGTTTTGCCGTCTTGCGGGCCGGGCGCTTCGCTGCCTTGCGGCGAGTGGTTTTCTTGCGCGCGGTCGCTTTGCGGGCGGTCTTCTTGCGCGTCGCCTTTTTACGGGCGGGCGCCTTACGAGCCGCCTTTTTGGGGGCGGCTTTCTTGGCGGCACGTTTCGGTGCAGCCTTGGTTTTCTTTACAGCCATCGTTCTTGTACGATGTCCTTTCTCCGGTCGTGCGACCGGGGTTATTGCCTTCCTTATACTCGATGCAGGATTTTATTGCAAGTTTTGTCGCAGGTCCGAGCGAATGGCAGCGGCCTCTGCGTCCGTCATCTCCGTCCGTCACCGCACTCCGCCCGAGCTCATCAGAAAGGCTCTTTGCACCATGCACGTCGTCGTCGACGAAAACGATCTCTTCGCCGAAGTTCGGGGCGACGGCGATGCCGTCGTGCTGCTGCACGGCTTTCCGTTGACGCACCGCATTTGGGATTCGACTGCAAACGCGCTCGCCGAGAAGTATCGCGTCGTCGCTCCCGATCTGCGCGGGATGGGTGCTTCGGGCGGCACGGAGGGCCCTTACTTGATGGAGCAACTCGCCGGCGATCTGGCGGCGATGCTCGATGCGCTGGGGATCGAACGAACGACGATCGTCGGGCACTCGCTCGGAGGTTACGTTGCACTCGCCTTTGCGCGCATGTACGACGCGCGGGTTTCGAGATTGGCGCTCGTCGCCAGTCGCCTCGTCGCCGATACGCCGGAGATCGCCGCCGCGCGTCGCGCGCTCGCGGACCGGATCGAAGCGCACGACGCGATCGACGCCGCACTCGACGAATCGCTACCGCGTCTGCTCGCGCCCGGCAGCAGCGGGGCGGTACGCAACAGCGCGCGCGAGATCGCGCGCGAAAATAACCCGGTGGGCCTGGCCGCAATGTTGCGAGGAATGGCGCTGCGCGACGATGCTCGCGATATCGCGGGCGAACTCACGATGCCGGTCACCGTTATCGCGGGCGTTGAGGACCCCGGTATCTCCCTCGAGGAGGCGCATGCCGTCGCGGACGCCTTTCCCAACGCCGAGCTCGTGATGCTCGAACGCGTCGCCCACTTACCGATGCTCGAGGATCCGGCCGGGCTCGAGCGCGCGCTCCGGGGTCTTCTCGCCAGGTAGATTCCTCCCGGAGCTACCGAATCGTAGGAAGTCGGCCGGAGCGACTGAGCGTGCGCCAGATCAAGAGCCCACCCAGCACGACCCCGGCGAGGATCGCTGCGACGATGGCGACCTTCAGCAGCGCGAAGGCCACGATGATCGCGATGAAGAGCGCCGCGATGCCGGCGGTGAGGCGAAGATAGAGGGCGAGGGTCGGGTTCATAAAGGGGTCTCCTTGTCTGGTGAACGCAAGCCCCGAGGAAGGGGGTTGAAGGTTCGTGTCGATTTACCGATACTAGTAAGGTAAAGTTTCGGGAGGTCTCTCATGGATATCGCTGCTCTTTCAAGCGCTGCTGCCGGCTCGGTCGGCGCGGCTATCAATGTCTCGCTCCTCAAGGCGACCCAGAACCTCGATCAGAGTGAAGCCGCGCTGCTCTTCGCATCGATCGGCCTCGGCCAATCGGTAAATGCCCTTGCGTAGGCTCCTCGCGACGGCCTTCGCCGCTACCTTTGGCCTCGCACTTCTCGGTGCCGCCCCCGCAAACAAGCCGCTTCGGCGGCTCGTTTTTCGCTTTACGTACGGCGACACGAACGATATGACGATGCACTCCTCGGGAATCGGCGACTCCGGCGATGCAAAGGGAGCGCCCTCGACCGGCAGCGGCGGGTCGGGAATCGGCGATTTCGTCGCGCGCGTCGCCGATCGCGGCACGATCGATGTCGTGGTAAAGGCCGCCCAACCCGACGGTAGCCTGATTGTGCGCGTCTCAGAAAAGGCGCGAAACACGCGTACCGCACTTCCGGCGACCTGCATCGTTTACAGCAATACGACCGTGCTCTGCGATCGCACGAAAAAAGTCAATCTCGAAGAGATGGAGCTGCTCGCCTATCTGGGGCAGAACTTCGTTAATCCGGTTCAGATCGATGCCAACGGCCATTGGGGCTTCAAAGTGAGCGGCGCGCACGACTCGATGAAAGCGGGCTACACGATTCGCAGCCATTCCGGATCGAACTTTTTAATCGATATGACGCGGACGTATTCGCAGAGCGGCCTCGACGCCTATAGCTCCAACACGACCGGGCACTTTACCTATAACGCGATGCGCACCATCCCCACCGCGATCGTCGAGAGCATCGTCACGCGTCGTCAGGGGAGCTTCGGAAAGAACGTTACGGATCGCACCGAGGTATCGTATAAGCTCGTCGACGATTCGATGGCGCCGCAGCAACCATAGATCCGTTTTCGCGGCTGAACGGCTCCGTCGCCGTCTGGTGCGCTCAACGGCTCGCTGAAGCGAGCGCTCCGCAGCGCGAAGGTATTCCGGCAATTCTCGAAGGCCGTCACGTTTTGATCTGTTCGCCG
>JAKBCP010000256.1 GCA_021807645.1 bacterium | reverse complement strand
ATCGTGCTCTTCTGCGACGACGACGTTGCTTTACCGCCGGGCTTCCTCGCCGCACACGAAGCCGCGCACGATGCTCCGGGCCTGGTCGTGAACGGCGCGATCGTCAACGTACCCGATTACGAACATCGCCCGAAGCCGTCGCTCGCCCACTGCTCGGGCGCCTTTCTCTGCACGTGCAACGTTTCGATTCCCAAAGCGGCGATCGATGCGGTGGGCGGGTTCGATGAATCTTTTCATCTGTATGGTTGGGAGGATACCGAACTCGGCGTTCGCTTACGCGAGAGCGGCCTGCATCGACGATTCTCCTGGGACGCATTTCTCTGGCACATAAAAAAACCGAGCGACGAAACGCTCGAAGTGCTCGCGCGGAAATCCGTAGAGAAAGCCCGCATGGCGCGCCGATTTTTAGAAAAAATCCCTTCCTCGCGCGTGAAAGCCGCGACCGGCGCGCACCGGCTCAACGAACTGCGCGCGAAGTATCTCCTGCCCGACGCACTCCTTGCTTTTTACGCCGGTGTCGCCAGCGACGAGCGGGCACACCCGGCGATGCGCTCCATCGCGAAGGCACAATTCCTCGATGGAATCTACGCTCGCGAATTGTTTAGCACGCCGGACAAGTGAATCGCGCACTGCTCTATTGCGCAGGCGGCGGCATCGGCGATTCGCTGATCGCTACCGTCGTCGCCCAAGCGTTGCGCGGCCGATACGAGAGCGTCGACGCGCTCACGCTCCCCGGACATCGCTCGACGCTCGAGCTCGTTCCGGAGATCGATCGCGTCCTCGTCGATAACGGCGAACCGATGGAGCGCCACATTGCCGCGCTGCGCGAACGCCAGTACGCGGCGTGCGTCGTTACCTGGGCGACGCCGCGCGCCGCTGCCGCAGTTCGCTCGGCGCAAATCCCCATCCGCGTCGGCCAAGCGCGTCGCCTCTATTCACGCTCGTTCACGCACCGCGTCGTCGTTCGGAGCGAACGCGGTGACGTAACATCGCATTGGTCGGATATCTTGCTCGATTACGCGCGCGCGATCGATTGCGACGCTCGCGGAGCGCGGCCGCGCATCGTACCCCGCGACGACGACGAACGCGCCGCTCAGGCGTTGCGCGCGGAGTTCGGGCTCTCAAAGAACGGCTATCTCGTCCTCCATCCCACCAATGCCGTTGCGACGCAACGGGGGCTGTGGCCGACGAGCGGATGGGCGCGCACCGCTCGCGCACTTCGCGAACGTTTCGGCGTTCCCGTGCTGCTCGGCGGCGCCGATGCCGATCGGGAGATCGTCGCGCGGATCGTCGCCGAGAGCGACGACGCAGAGGTGCGCTCGATCGCCGGTCTCACCTCGATCGGTGCCTTCGCCGCGCTTGCACGCCATGCACGCGCGTTCGTGGGGATCACGACCGGGTCGATGCATGTGGCCGCTGCGGTGGGGGCGCGCACCGTCGGCATATTTCCCTTTCAGAGCGACTTCCCCGAACGCTGGGCGCCGCTCTGTGACCGGCGTGCGATCGTGCGCTCCGCCTTTCCGTGCCGGCCGGGCGACCGAAAGGAGACCTGCTCCGATTACGCCTGCATCGCCGCCCTCGATACGCCGAGAATTCTCGCTGCGCTCGAAGGCTTGCTCGACGCGGTAGAGCCCGGCTAAGAGCGGAGGCGGCCATCGACGTCGAAGTGCGCACGACGATGCGCGCGACCATTCAACTCTGTACCTATAATCGTGCCGCGCTCCTCGAGCGCGTTCTCGATGCATGCTTCGAGCAGACGGTGCCCGATGAATCCTATGAAGTCGTGCTCGTCAACGACGGCTCCACGGACGATACCGCCGCGGTCATCGAACGCGCGCGGTCCCGCGCGACCTGCGCCTTCACCGTTATCGATCAGAAGAATGCCGGGCTCGCGCGTGGCCGAAACGTGGGAATTGCGCGCGCGACGGGCGAGCGGATCATCTTTATCGACGACGACGTTTTGCCGCTCCCGAATTTCGTCGAGGAGCACCTTCGTTCGCACGATCGCACGCCCACGGCAATCGTGCGCGGCGGCGCCATCAACGTTGAGTCCTTCGACGATCTTCCGCCGCCGGTTTGGAGCTGGAAAAACTACAGCGGCAATTTTTTTTGGACGACCAATGTCTCGGTGCCGACGGCGACGATTCGCTCGATCGGCGGCTTTAACGAGTCGTTTGCCGAATACGGGTGGGAGGATATCGACGTCGGGCTGCGGTTGCGCTTCGCCGGTGTGCGCGCCGTCTTCAATCCGCGCGCGCTCGCATATCATTACAAACCTCAGCCGCGTAGCGGCGAGATCGAAAAGATGGAGCGGCAGGCGCGCGCGCAAGCGCGCACGGCGGTAACGCTGTCGGCTCTGCACCCGCACTGGCGCACCTATCTCGCGACCGGAGAGAACCCGGTTCAGCGTGCTTTCCATGCGGCGCTGCGAGCGCTCGGCACGCCGGAGCGTTTGCGCCGCCGCGTCTCGTCGATCGCGGGGGATCGCCGGCTCGACGCGGCGGAGTTGCGAGTGGTGCGGAGGATGCTCGCGAGCGCGTATTTCGAAGAGCTCGAAAGCGCGATCCAAAAGCGAAGCGCTGATTGAAAGTCCTCTTATCGCGCACCGATCGCATCGGCGATCTTTTGCTCTCGACGCCGGCGATCGCAACCGTTCGCCGTTCGTTTCCGAACGCGCACGTTACCATGGTAACCAGCGCTTACAATCGCGTCGTGG
>JAKBCP010000255.1 GCA_021807645.1 bacterium | reverse complement strand
TGGTTTGCAACGGAGGCGGCCGGGCGCGTCTGCGATCGAGCGGTGCAGATCTTTGGCGGGCGAGGGGTAACGCGAGGCGAGATCGTCGAGCGGATCTATCGCGACGTTCGTGCGCTGCGCATTTATGAGGGCGCAAGCGAGGTGCAGCAAGTCGTCATCGCCCGCAGTATTTTAAAGGAGCCCTCGCTTGGCTAAGAGTGCCCATCTCGATACCTTTGCCGCCGATCGCCTTCCCCCCGAGGACGCGCTGCCGCGCTTCGAGTTTCTTTTACCCGCGCTCGCCTACCCCGACCGCATCAACGCCGCTACCTATTTTCTCGATCGACATGTACGCGAAGGGCGCGGCGAACGGCTCTGCGCGATCGGCGACGACGGCAGGGCATTTACGTACCGGCAGATGATGGAATGGGCGAATCGCATCGCTCGCGTGCTCGTCAATCGCTTCGGGCTCGTGCCGGGAAACCGCGTCTTGCTCCGCTCGGCGAATACGCCGGAGTTGATCGCCGCCTGGTTTGCCGTGCTCAAGGCCGGCGGCATCGTGGTGACGACGATGCCGCTTTATCGCGCGCAAGAGTTACAGACCGTCAGCGAGCGGGCGGCGATCTCGATAGCGCTCTGCGATCGGCGGCTCGCCGAAGAGCTCGAACGAGCGCGCGCTGCCGTTCCTTCGATGCGGGTCTGCTATTGGGGGAGCTCCGAGGAGGGCTCGCTCGAGTTCTATGCGGCCGCCGAATCCTCGGAGTTTTCCAACGTTCCCACCGCCGCCGACGACGTGGCGATGATCGCCTTTACCTCGGGAACGACCGGGGCTCCGAAAGCGGCGATGCACGTCCACCGCGATCTCCTCGCGACCTGCGATACCTTCGGCCGTGAAGTACTGCAAGCAAACGCCGACGATCGCTTCAGTGGGTCCCCGCCGTTGGCGTTCACCTATGGGCTCGGCGGAATATTATTGTTTCCCTTTGCCATCGGTGCCTCGACGGTTCTTCTCGAACGGGCGGGCACCGAGGAACTCGCAGCGGCGATCGAGCGCCATCGCATCTCGGTGCTCTTTACGGCGCCGTTGGCCTACCGTGCCTTGAGCGCGCATGCCGCCGATCGTGATTGGTCGAGCTTGCGCATCTGTGTCTCTGCGGGGGAGACGCTGCCGGGCGTCGTGTGGGAGGCATGGCGTGCCGCGACCGGTATTGCGATTATCGACGGCATCGGCAGCACGGAAATGCTCCACATTTTCGTCGGCTCTCCGGCTGCGGAAGCGCGCCCCGGGAAGACCGGGCGTGTCGTTCCGGGATACGTTGCCGAGATCCACGACGAATCGGGGAACGCGCTCCCCGCGGGAGCTATCGGCCGACTCGCGGTGCGTGGACCGACCGGATGTCGCTACCTCGGTGACGAGCGTCAGCGCACGTACGTACAAAACGGTTGGAACTATCCCGGCGATGCGTATCTCGTTGACGAAGAGGGATATTTTACCTACGTTGCGCGTGCCGACGACATGATCGTTTCGGCGGGATACAACGTCTCCGGGCCCGAGGTCGAGCAGGTATTGCTTCTGCATCCCGATGTCGCCGAGTGCGCCGTCGTCGGTAAGCCCGACCCGGCGCATCACACGACGATGGTGAAGGCGTACGTTGTCCTGCGTTCATCGCGCTCGGCGGATGCGCGCTGCATCGCCGAACTCATCGAACATTGCAAAGCGACCGTTGCCCCGTTCAAAGCACCGCGCGAGATCGAGTTTCTCGACGCGCTTCCAAGAACGGCGACGGGGAAGTTACAACGCTATAAATTACGCGAGCGGAGCGACGCCTAGATCGTGCGTCGCGGATGCCGAAGCGCGCTCCTCGCCGCGCTCGTAGCGGCGGCGAGCATCGCGACGGCTGCGGCTTCGGTCGGCGCAAGCGATCGGTTCGCCGCAGTGCGGGTAACGACTCCGCCGCCGCCGGTCGCATCCGCGCGTGCGCCGATCTGGCGTGCGGCTCTTACGGCAAAAGGGTTTTATAATTTTAACGCTCGCCGCCCGGCCGGCTTGGCGACGACCGCTCGACTATTGTACGACCAGAAGAACCTGTATATCGAATTTCATTGCATTCAGGCCGGCGTACCGATCACCGCGAGCCAACGTGTCAACCATGCCGGCGTTGGAAGCGACGACCACGTCGCGTTCGAAATCGATACCTCGGGAAACGGATCACGTACGTATATATTCCGCGTGAATCCCCGCGGTATCCACGACGAGTCGTCGAGTGAAAATGCGCGGTATGCCCCATCCTGGACCTCGATCGCGCGCCGAACTCGTGCCGGTAATTACGACGTGCTGATGATCGTGCCGCTCGCGGCGATCCGTTCGCAGGCCTCGCCCGAGCAACGCTGGCGTCTCAATTTCGAGCGCTTTGTCGCCGCTCGTAACGCCGATTATACCTGGGCGTACGCTCCGGCGATGCAAAGCACCACATCGGTTCCGTTTTGGCCGTGGCTCACGAACATTTCGTTGGCGCAGAGCGCGACGCGACCGAAACCGCAAATCGATGCGTATCTCCTTGCAGCCGGCGGCTCGCAGCGCAATCTTTTCCAGAATGGTATCGGCAAATTTCAGCAGACGGCACCCCGCCGCGTGGGCGTCGATCTTACCTATCCGCTCACCAATACGCTCGCCTTCGTCGGTACGCTCGCGCCGGACTTTTCAAACGTCGAAGAGGATCAGACGCCGATACAACTCCAGG
>JAKBCP010000254.1 GCA_021807645.1 bacterium | reverse complement strand
CTTCGACCGAGCACGAGCCGTCGCGATAGAGCGTTACGGCGACATTTTTCGCATAGCCCGCGAGCGCTTCGTCGACGGAATTGTCGACCGCTTCGTAAACGAGCTGGTGCAACCCGCGTTCGTTCGTGTTGCCGATATACATGCCCGGGCGCTTGCGCACGGCTTCAAGCCCGCGCAATACCTCGATCTGTTCGCCGGTATAATCTGTTGCCATAACCTATCTTGTCGTTTCAGTTCCAAAGAGTCGAGCGTACAATTCGTCCCCGAACTCGTTTCGCAACGTCGCGGGAGCGAGTTCGTCGGGCACGCGGCCGGTTTTGAGGGCGACGAACGCAAGTGCGACCGCCCGCTCCCGATCCGCGATGGGAGTCCCGCGCCCTCGCGTGAGCCGATTGACGATGTCTCCCCAACGGCGCAACAACTCGCGGCGCACGCTGGAAAAGTCCTCACGCGTCAGCCCGGTTACCGCGACGTGCGCGCGCTCGAAACTCATCCACGGCTCATCGAAGAGCAGGCGGGCGAGCGTTCGGGTGCGCTGCTCGCTGGTCGCGAGCGTGCAGAGGACGCAGGTCGTCCCGGCGTGGGGCGCGACGAGCGCTCCACATCGACTGCATGCTTTCCACCCGAGGGCGGCTTTTGCCCGCCGGTCGGCCTCGATTTCAGCGCGGAGACGAGCGAGCGCCTCTTTGGCGTCCTTGCTTGGAGCACGGGCTTCGCGCGGCGCGGATCGCGCATTGGCCATCCCTGCTGCCCCCGGCGCCCCCGGCTCCAGGCGTCCCTTGCGCCCCGGGATACGGCCGACGCGATAGATCAGGCGTTCGACCTCGTAGCCGTGCACGCCGAGCTGCTTGAGGATCGCTTCTTCGAGCCATGCCAGGTTGGCGATCCAGCCGTTCGAGCTGGCGACGATGGTGAGCTCGCCGCCGGCGAAGGCGCGCGGATAGGTGTGCCCGGCAAGCGCTATCCCGACGATCTCCCCCCAGTGCGTCTGCAAGATCGCGAGCGGATCGCCGATCGGGGTGCCGAGGTCGATGCCGCGCAACGCCTCGCCGAGCGCCGTAAACTTCATGCAATGCGCTCGACGTGCGCATTCTCGATCGAGAATGCGGCCGCGTCGGGGAGGCTGCGATCGAGATGGGTCGCGGTGACAAAGGCCTGCTCGAAGCCGCCGAGACCTTCGAGGAATCGGCGGGCACGGTCGGGATCGAGTTCGGAGAGCACATCGTCGAGTAATAAGAGCGGAGCCTCCCCCGTTGCCGCTGCCATCGCTCGATATTCAGCGATCTTCAACGCCAGCAGTGCGGTGCGGTGTTGCCCCTGCGAGCCATACTCCGCGAGCGAGCGGCCGTCGAGCGCGAGCGTGAGATCGTCGCGGTGCGGCCCGACCAGCGCGATACCGCGCGCTCGTTCGCGCGGACGCGCCGCAACAAGGGCGCGCTCGAAGCGTTCGCGCAGCGCGGCCTCGTCATCGCCGACTTCGTACCCGATCGCGCTGCTGTAGCCGAGTTCGAGCTCTTCGCCGGCGCTCCAACGCAGGTGCTCGGCACGCGCGTGCGGTCCGAGCGCCTGCACGTACTGCGCGCGCGCGAGCGTCATGCGCGCGCCGCGCTCGACCATCGTGCGATCGTAGATCGCGAAGAGCTCTTCGTCGTAGGGCGGGCCGGCGCGAAGCAACGCATTTTTCTGCCGCAGGGTGCGCGAATACATCGCGAGTGCGGTGTAGTAGTTCGGCTGCTCTTGCGCCAAGGCAAGATTGAGAAACGCTCGTCGCAACCCCGGCGCACCGACGACTAACGCAAGATCGGCGGGAGCGAAACTCACCACCCGAAGTTTGCCGAGAAAATGCGCGTACCGGACGGCCCGCCCGTTAATCGTCAGCGTTTTTCGCGTCGTTCGCTCGCCTCGCGCAATCGTAAAGCCAAGCGTGACGTTTCCGGAGCGCACGACCGCCTCGGCGCTGACGGCGGCGAGTCCGTATCCCTCGCGGACGATCTCAGCCTCGCGCGAGGTGCGGAACGATTTCCCCGTTCCCAACAGGCCGATCGCTTCGAGCAGATTGCTTTTCCCTTGCGCGTTTCGCCCGAGGAATACATTGAGGCCCGCTTGCGGTTCGATCGTTGCCTCGCCGTAATTGCGGCAATTCGCCAACGTAATGCGCGTGATGCGCATCGCGCTATTGGCGCAACGGCATCAGCACGTAGAGCTGCGACGCGCCTTCGGTTGCTTCCGCGGGGGTCAACGCCGCGGGCGAGAGCGGGCCGACGAATTCGATCCGGCATTGCGCGCTCTTTACGTGATTGAGGACTTCGATCATGTAGCGCGCATTAAACGCGATCGTAAGATCGTCGCCTTCCTGCTCGATTTCGATCTCTTCGTAGGCGTTTCCGGAGCGTTCGGAGTTCGCGGTGACGATCAACGTGTGATTTGAGAGATTCATCTTCACCATCGAAGCACGGTCGCCCGCGACCAGCTCGGCGCGGCGTAACGCACCGAGGAGCGCGGGAACGCTCGCGGTGATCTTCCGGTCGAACTTCGCGGGAATCACTTGCTGGTAATTCGGATACTGTCCGTCGACTAACCGCACGGTAACCGCGGCGTTTTCGGCGGAGAACTGCAGCTGATTATTCTGCGCGCCCAAGACGTTGACGCTGACGCGTTCGGCACCGGAGAGGTTGCGCGCCGTCTCCGCAAGCGCCCGCGACGGAACGATAAAGCGCTCGTGCCCGC
>JAKBCP010000253.1 GCA_021807645.1 bacterium | reverse complement strand
GTTCGCCGAGGTGCAATTGTGCGGATACTGATAGCTGCGGAAATCGCCTTCGAGCATCCAGGGCAGGTTGAATGCGCTGAATTCGTAGGCACCGCGGAAATCGTAGGAACCGCTCTTGGACGTGTTGCCGGGGCTAAACTCGTTGTAGACCTTCGGCGAAGCGATATAATCGCCGGCGATGAAATGCTCTTGCGTCGCTTTGTGGACGACGGGAGCGGGCGTCGGGGTCGGCGGCGGCGTCGGCATCGGCGTCTCGACCGGAGCCGGCGTTGCCGGAGCTTCCGTCGGGGCCGGCGTCGGCACGACGTAACGAACGACGACAACCTTCTGCTCGGGCACCCACTGCACGTAGGCTCCCATGCTTTCGGAGATCACGCGAATCGGAACGACGACGCTGCCCTTGTAGAGCATCGGCGGAACGTCGAGACTGCGCTCTTCTCCGTTAATCATCGCGACGCGGCTGCCGACCGTCAATTTGACTTCGGCACCCGGTTTGCTCACGGTGATCGCCTTCGTAGCGGCGTTATACGAAACCGTCGCACCCATTTGCTCGAACATCGAACGAAGGGGAACGAGGATCGTACCACCACGCACGATTGCTGCGAGCACACGACCCTTTTTCATGAGGTCGGGTTTGGTGTAGACGTGATGGTCGTTGAAAAGAATCGGAACCGACCCCGTTGGGGGCGTTCCGAAATTCGCCGACGGCATACCCGCCATCGAATCGGCAAGAACCTTGTGTCCGTTGTTACCCGGCGCTTGCGTCTTCGAGGATGCCGCGACGGCATTGAGCCCGCTCAACGCTACGATGAGCGCTGCGAGAACTCCGGTGCTGAGTCGTTTCATTATTCCTCCAGATTGAAGTATGGGACGATGGGCCCTGCCCATCAGGCGCTTAACGCCGCTCGAGCGCGCGAAGTTCCATCGCGCCCTCGCTTTTCGGTAAGCGCACCAGCCACAGCATACCCACGATCAGCTCGAAAAACGCAATACTAAAGGCGAGGCGACTCGTCGCATACGGCCCTACCGGCCGACGGATCGTCACGAACGCTCCAATTATGGAAGGAGCGAAGAATTGCGGAAGAACGACCGCCAGGTTCCACAATGCGAAGCCGAGCGCTCGCGAGCCGGGTAAAACGTAACGCGCACCCAACGCCCAATCCGCGCTTAAGAATGCCCCCCAACCGAGACCGCCGACGACGCTCGCAACCGATAACACCACCAATCCGCCCGACGATGCATAGAGCGCCGTTGCAACGGCGAATGCGGCGATTCCCAAAATCGCGGTCGCGCGGAGATCGAAGCGCGCGCCCAGGCGCGCGGCGAGCGTCGCCCCGGCGACGCCGGCGAGCGTGAAGACGACGATCGCCGCTCCGGCGAGCGTTCGCGGTGCGGCGAGGCCCGCAAAACCCGATCCGAGTACCCAAAAATAGAGATAGCCAAGCATCGTATAAAAGGCGAGAAAAATCATCGCCCGCGAGCCGAAGAGATCGACATGCGCTCGCGTGACTTTCGTCGGCGTCTCCTTATCGACGACCGATCGGACGACGACGCGCGCGAGCGAACGATAGCCGAGGATGAGACTCCCGAAGAGCAGCGTCGGAACGATCGCTGCGGTCAGAGGAAGCGAGAGCATCGCGGCGATCACCGCACCGACCGCGTTCCCCAGGCTCTGCATTGCCGCCAGCCAAGCGCTACCGGCGCGCTGATGTTCGCGCCTCAAATATTCCGGAACTGCCGCCTGATACGGCGCAACGGCGAGGTTCATCCCGATTTGCAACGCGAGATACGCTGCAAATAGCGCACGCGCGGAGCCCACGTTGAGGAAGGCAACGATCGCGCCGACGGCGAGGGTCGTGCCGACGAGATAGAGCGGCGCGCGAGAACGCCCGCACGCGACTGCTCGGTCCGAGAGGATCGCCGATATCAACTGCGCGAGAATCGCCGCCGCCGCTCCGACCGCCGCAAAGAGGGCATATCTTGCAGCCGCTCCATCGGCGAAGATCGAAACCAAGCGAACTTGCAAAAGGACCCCAAGGACGGCCCCCCACACCACTTGGATGCCGAACCAAAAAAACGAGAGCCGCGCTGCCTCAGGTATGCGCACGCGCGTACCGATATTCATCGATTGAATCGACGTCGAAGCAAAGTTCGGGCGGAGTATTGCGAATCGCCGCCACCGCCGAACCGAGCAAGCGCGAGGCGCGACGCTCGATCCGCTCAACGCTGAGGCGACCGATTGCGTGTGCGGCAAGAATCCCGATTCCGGCACGCATCGCCATCCTCCATGGGTATTTTCTGGCGTTAAAGAACGCGGCGCTCTCGTGGGCTACGGCATCGATTGCAGAGTGCGGCACGAGAAGCGCGCCGGCGTTAACGATGCGCTCGCCGCGGAGCATGACGCCGTTGCGGGGCGCCCCGGGGAAACGTGCTTCGTACTGGTCGCCGCTGCAGATGCCGAGGGCGACGACGGGCGACGCGACGGTGTCGATATATCGGCGCAGAGAAGCCGCATCGAGGAAGGGCAGGTCGGCTGCGAGGAGCAGCGTCGCGGAGTGCTCGGTATCCTCGCGAAATGCGCGCAAGCATGCCAGCATATTCGCCGCACCGCTCCCATTGTCGGGAAGGATACGTTCGACGCGATCGTCGCAGCGCGCGGCAACCGCGTCGTCACCGAGCACGACGATTCGCCGCGCGCCTAAACCGGCGGCGGCGTCTATCGTTCGTTCG
>JAKBCP010000252.1 GCA_021807645.1 bacterium | reverse complement strand
CCTCACCGGCGAATGCGCTCCGGAGAGTTGCCACCACCACGCGAACGTGCGATGCGTCATCATGTTCCGCGTATGCTACAGGGCGACGGGCCGGTTGTCAACGGCAGAGCGAGCGTGCGACGCGTCAGTCGCCCTCGCTGCGGCACCGAGCTCCCGTTACTGCTTCGTAAAGCCCGCCAGCGCGCCTTTCCGGTCGAGCTCGAAACGAAGGCGCATGTATCCGTTGGCGAACGTGGCGAGGTAGTCGAAGTTGCGATAGCCGTCGACGATGAAGCGGTCGCGAAAGGTAAGCCGCTGCAGCGAGCCGAGCCCCGCGAATACTTGCGCGTCGACCTGCGCGATCGCGCTGGGGGTTAGCGCGGCGGCCATCTGCGGCACCACGTGTGCGTCGACTTGTTTCCCGGAAAGTAACCCGCGCACGAAAGCCGCGAAGCGCCGCGTGAGCGCCGGATCCGGATCGGGAACCGGCTTTGCCGACGCGGCATGTGCCGCGACGACGCTTTGCGCAAATTGTTTGGGATAGTAGCGTTCGAGTACGAGATTATCCGGGCCGGAGGTCGCAAAATCGGAGGCGTTGCCGAGCGCGATCACCGCGAAACGGTCGTGCGGAATCATCTCGTCGTCGGCCTCAAAGCCCGGAAGCCCGCCGTGGTGACCGACGACGGTGCGATCGCCGAACGACTCCGTCATGACGCCGTATCCATAGCGTGAATTGCCGAATCCCGTCGCCGGTCGCGCCAGCTTCACCATCTCGCCGAAGGTTGCCGGGGCGAGCAGCGTACCATTCATCAGCGCGCGGTCGAAGCGCGCGAGATCGCCGACGGTGGAGAGCATATCGCCGCAGGCAAAATACCAACTCGGATCGCCCGGGTTGGCGATCGCCGCCTTGCCGCGCGACTCGTAACCGATGGCGACGCGCCGCCCGGCGGGTGCGACGCCGACGAAGGTGGAGCGCATTTTCGCCGGACCAAAGATCGCCCGCCGTTCGTAGGCTGCGAGCGATTCGCCGGTGACACGCTCGACGATGAGTCCAAGCGCGACGTAGTTGGTGTTGCTATACTCGAAATGCGCTCCCGGCGAGAAATCGAGCGGCTCGGCCGCCATCAACCCGAGAATCGCTTCCGGTGAGGTCGGAAGAGCCGTGCGACCGTTCGCCAGAGCCGCATCGAGATAGTTGGGGATACCGCTTCGATGCATCAGTAATTCCGCAATCGTCACCCCGCGCCACGCGGCATACTGCGGCAAATATTCGGTGACCGGGGCCCGGAGATCGATCTTCCCTTCCTGCACGAGTTGCATCACCGAGGTTGCGGTGAAAATCTTCGTTGTCGAGCCGATGTGAAAGATCGTCTGCGGCGTAACCGGGCGCGATGCCGCAACATCGGCATCGCCGGCGGCGAAGCGCTCCACGATCCGCCCGTCACGTACGATTGCGACGGCGAAACCCGGGGCGTGCGCCTGCGGCTGCAGCGTCTGCAACGAGTTCGCCAGCGGCAGCAACGCCGCTGCGAGCAACGCGTGTAGTGTCCGTTCCACGCTACAAACCGTTCGGAAAGAAGAGCCCGGCGATCTTGCCTTTGGTATCGATCGCGACGCGCATAATCAGCGATTTTCCACCGGCGAAACGGACGAGATAATCGGTTACCCGGTAGCTCGGCGCCGTGTGGTCCCCGGCGTCGAGAATCGTTGTCGGCGCTCCGAGCGGTTGCAGCTTCTTCGCAAGTCCGGAAACGACCATCGGTTTCAAAAGTTCGTTCATGCGCGCATCGAAGAGCGCGCTATCGAGTTTTCCGGCCTGCACGCTTGTAAACAACGAACGCGCAAAGGCAAGGCGCTTCGGCGAGAGGGCGGTCGGCGCCGGCGTCGCCGGCGCGGTCGCGGTCGGAGCCGGCATTGCCGCCGATGCGCCGATCGGGAACGATGCAAGCGCAACAACGAGTGCGCATAGAGAGCTACGTAACGTCATGCCTTCATCGTACCACAATCGCCCGCCAATGTTTCGGGCTCGCCCCGCTGCGGGCGAAGCATCCGATACTCGCGAAGAAGATATGGTGGATTCGGCATTTCTGGAGGCTCGAGCGCTCGAGGCGGCGGGGGAGCAAACATCGGCGCGCGATGCATACCTGGCGATTCTCGCCGCCGATCCGACGCATCTCGGCGCGCTGACGAATCTCGGCACGCTGCTTACCTACTCCGGCTTCAAACGCGCCGGGCGACTCGCATACGCACAGGCGGTCGCCGCGCACCCGAACGATCTACGCGCGCGGACGAACCTTGCGGCCGCGCTTCTGGACGCGGGCGAATCCGCCGAGGCGCTCGAGCAGTACGAGGCCGCGCTCGGAATCGACCCGCGTTCGCGCGACGCGCATCAGGGGCTCGCGCTTCTTTACGCGCGCAACGCCGCCTGGGAGCAGGCTCGCACGCACGCTCGCATCGGCTTCGCCGAACGTCCGGTTCGGCGCGCTCCGCCGTCGGGTCGAACGCCGCGGACGCCGTTACTCGTGCTTGTCTCCGCGCTCGGAGGAAACGTCGACACCGAACGCATCATCGATGCTCGACGCTATGCCTGCGACATTCTCGTCGCGGAGTTCTACGAAACCTCGATGCAGATCGACGCATATCCGGTTATCTTCAACGCCGTCGGCGATGCGGAGCGCTGCGGTGAAGCGCTCGTGCGAGCGCGTACTTTCGTCGATACGCGCAAAGAACCCACGATCAACTCGCCGTCGGCGGTCCTCGAAAGTACGCGCGCG
>JAKBCP010000251.1 GCA_021807645.1 bacterium | reverse complement strand
ACCCAGGCAGAGAGCGAGCGGTCGAAGTGGAAGGGGCGTTCGGCAACGAGGCGTTCGTAATACGGATATGGATCGCTTGCCGTAACTGCCGACGCGGGATTCAACTCGTCCATCGCCACCATCGTAGGTGACGTTCGTTTCACGCGCGCGTGAAACGACTACGAAATCGAGAGTCCTGCGACCTCGATACCCAAGCGTTGAAGGAGCCATGCTCTACCGGGTTCCGTCACGCGAATCGCTCGACCGGCGACGGTTCGCTCGACCCAGCCCGACTCAAAAAACCGCCGACAGAGATCGGCGCCGAGTGCCCCCGCTAAGTGCGGTCGCCGCTCGCTCCAGTCAAGGCATTGGCGCGCCGACCGACGCCTTACGTAGCGTAAGCGATCGACGTCGATTGCAAGAGATTCAAAAAAGCGCCGACCCGTTGCGGTGATCTGATACGCATCGGGTTCGATAGGAAGCAGTTCGCCGCGCAGCACCAACTTGTCGGTAATCGCGACGCCGAGCCACCCTGCAAGATGATCGTAGCATGTCCGGGCATAGTGGAGTTCGCCGGCACGCTGCGCTTGGCCGAGTGCGACGATCCGTGTCGGCGGTGCCACCACCGAGAGCGCCTCCATGGCATGCGCAACCTCCGGCCCAGCCATGCAAAAATAGCGGCGGCGCCCCTGCGCCCGTACGTGAAGGAGACCTCCAAGCACCAGCTTCGATAGATGGGCGCTTGCGGCATTGGGAGCGAGCCGTGCATGCGCGGCGAGCTCCCCTGCAGAGAGTTCGGCTCCGCCCAGAAGCGCCGAGAGGATCGACGCGCGCGCCGGATCGCCGATGAGCGCCGCTACCGTGGCGACGTGCGGGTCGGGCGAGTATTTCGAAATGCTTCCTTTCGCCATGACGCCGTGATTATAACCTACCGATTCTTCACTCGCATGTGAAAGATCGAGCCCCTATCATGCATACATGAGCCCTCGGCCTCATCATCCCGACCCTTCCGGGCGATCGACCCATGGATCGAAGCGAACGGTCGAGGACAGGCCCGCGTCGGTCGAGGAATTTCGGCGGCCGACGCGGGCAACGGCTCCCTAGGGGTGCAGCACCGAGCGCCAGTAGAGCAGCATTCGCTCCCAAAGCGTGCGCCGCTGCATGAGCCCGGCGATCGAATGTGTCTTGCGCGGGAAGAGCATGACGTTGACATCGGTGAGCCCGGCGAGAATCGTCTTCTGTAAGAAGGCTACCGTATTGGCCATGTGGACGTTATCGTCGCTCGTGCCGTGCATGATTTGTAACGGCCCGTTCAGATGCGCGACGTCGAGAAGGTTCGAACTTCGATCGTATGCGTGCGGATGCTTTTGCGGCAACCCCATATACCGTTCGGTATAGATCGTATCGTACAAATGCCAATCGGTTACCGGCGCGACCGCCAGCCCCGCTACAAAACGCTTCGAGTGTTCGAGCGCGTAGATCGTTTCGTAGCCGCCGAAACTCCATCCCCAAATACCGATGCGTTTGGCATCGACGTAGGGAAGCGAGGCCAGGTAACGAGCGCCTATGCGTTGCCCGAGCAAGGATCCGGGGCCGAAATTATGCAGCAGCAACCGAACGTGCGCGTCGTTGTCGATCTGCGAAGCGGGCCCGTCAATCGAAAAAACGATGATCCCTTCCTGGGCCAGGAGATCGTGCATCAGTTCCATGGTGTAACCGAAGCCGTTGGTGGTCGTTGGGGCGGCGGGGCCGCCGTATACATAGACGACGACCGGATATTTGCGCTGCGGATCGAAATGCGGCGGACGAATCATCCATGCATCGAGCGGTCCATATTTTGAAGGGACCTCGAAACGATGCACCGGAAGCAACTGCGATTGCAGCGCGGCCTCGGGAGCGGCCAAAATCTGTGGCGGCGCGGCCGGAGCGTTCAGGGTTACCTCGGGGACGCGGTTCATCGAGGAATAGGTATCGACGAAGGCGTGGGTCGCAGCAGCAAAGGCGATGCGGTGCACGCCGCGCTTCGGGGTGAGGTTCGTCAACGTACCGTTCCCCATGTCGACTTCGAGGAGCGCGCGATTGCGACGGGTTGGATAGTCGGCGTAGACCCATGCGCGCGTGCCGGTTTTCCCAACCGCGACCAAGCCATTCGTAGCATACGAACTGCCGAGATTGAAATCGCCGGTCAGGCGACGTAGCGCGCCGCCGCTACTACGAAGGTAGAGCGATCGCAGATTGTCGCGGTCGAGAACCCAGAGCGAGGAACCATCGGGGAGCCAGGTCGGCAGAGCGATGACGTCAACCCACGAAGGCGAGCTTTGCCGATAGAGCGTCTGCGGCGCCGAACCATCGGCGGGAAGTGCGTCGACGCGCAACCATTGCTCGCGACGATTTACTATCTCCGCGATGATGTCGTTGCTTTTCGGACGCCAAGAAAATGCCGCGATATAGCGATCCTTCGGCGCCGCATTGTAGAGGACGCGGTCGATTTTCGTAGCGAGATCGATCACGTGCAGGCTCGCATTCGGGTTTTTCTCTCCCGCGAGCGGGTAGCGCTGATAATTCACGCGCCCGTCCTTGGGCAAGAAATCGGTGAGCGGAAAGCGCGTCACCTTACGCTCGTCGAGGCGAAGATAGGCGATCTTCGATCCGTCGGGCGACCAGCGAAAGCCATGAGAAATACCGAGTTCTTCCGGATAAACCCAATCGAGCTGGCCGTCGAGAATCGCGTCGCCCGAACCGCCGTGCGTGATCGCAACAACGGTGTCCTTCGAGCCGAGATGC
>JAKBCP010000250.1 GCA_021807645.1 bacterium | reverse complement strand
ACCGTCGCCGTCTCGCTGACTTTCGGCGCCCACGGATCGATCTGCGAACGCGACGTCGGCAGGTGCACCGTCGGCCCGGCGGCATCGCGGTAATCGCTGCCGCCGAACGGGGCGTACGCGCTCGATTCGGCATGTGCGAGCACGAGATTTTTCACCGCGCTCTCCGCACCGAGCGCATCGGCGCGTACCTCGGCGGAGAGGCGCGCGTCGGCGGCTATGCGGCCGTAGGTCGCGATCGCCGGACGATCGGCGTGCCACGGTAGGCCGTCGGAGCCCGGAAAGCGTACCATCCCATCCTCGCGTGCAACATCGCTGCGAATCGCGGTGCGCTCGCCGTGGTGGGCCGCTTGCACCAGCGCATCATCGAGTTTCTTGATCGCGTGCTCGGCAGCACCGATTTTTTGCGGCGCGAGATCGAGCACGTCGTACGCGGCAGCGGGTGCGTACGGCATACCGTCGATGCGATAATCGGCCTTCATGACGTCGTTGACGACGCCGTGCGCCATCGCCGAAGGGTCGTTGACGTTGTCGGCGATGCTCGCGGCGACGGTGCTCGGCGTCCCCGGCGAGATCATCGTCTCCGGGGAAGCGGCGAGATATTTGACGCCGACTTTCGAGAGCGCGTCGGCAAAGCCCATCGTCGACATCAAGCATTGATTGGCGACGACGCCGTCGATGCTTCGCCCCGCATCTTCGGGATGTGCGGCGGCATGTATCCGTTCGCCCTCGGCGATCGCCGCAGCGATCCCGGGCATCGACATCAGCGCGTGCTTGCTATCGGCCTCGAGCCCGCCGCCGTCGCCGCCGCCGTGATCGACGAGCTCGATCCAGCTCTGCTTGGCGCCGCTGCGTTGTGCGTCGTCGAGCGTTTGCGCGACGAACGCCGCAAGGTTCTTCGGATCGGCCATGTCGTGGGCTTTGCCGACTTGTACGCCCTGCACGCGGCCGCCGGCGATTTGGTAGCTGTTGGTATGGAGCGCCTCGCCGTTGCGCGCGGTCGTATCTTGCACCGTAAAGCCGACCGCTCCATCGTGCTTGCTGACCGCGACGGCTTGGCCGAGCACGTTACATTGATTGGAATCGAGGTTGTTATCGCCGTCGCGATAGATGCCGAATTGCACCGAGCGCGGCTGAAGGGAAAGTGCGTCCATTGCTCCTCCGAAACGAGACGAGTGATTCGGAGCCCCTTTGCGACGAAACGCGCGCGCGACAAGTACCGCGAGCGTCGGCGATATTATTTTGGGCAGGGTTTGAGCACGGTGAAGCCTTCCGGCGTCGAGTGCGCGATAACGTACTGCACGAGCGGTGGTTCGGTCGCACGGAGCTCCGGCGGCGGCGTTTGAAAGGTCACCGGATAATTCGGGTCGTTCCGGTGCTCCGGCGAGAACGGATCGCCGACGTCGTTAGGATAGAGAAACGGATAATCGAGCCGCGCGATCCGCGCGCTGCCGTCGCTCAAGCGCACGGAGATCTCGACGCGCACGCGCACGTAGCCGCCGACGCGTTCGCGTTGGAGGGCGATGATGTTGACGTAGCCACAGGGCGTCACTCCGGCGCTCGCGCCGCTGCCGCTCCCGGTCGCCGCCGCGCCGCTTCCGGTACCTCCGGTTCCAAGGCTGCCCACACCGCCGCGCGCTCCGGCGCCGGCGCTCTGTCCTGCGCTCGACGGAACCGCTGCCGGTACAACCGGTGGTGCGATCGGCGGCGGAGTGACGCTCGCTCCACCTGCAGCGTGGAGATGCGCGCGCGCCGCTTCTGCACCGCTGAGCGTCTGCGGGATCGGACGCAGCGCTTGCGAGGCATGAGGGGCGATCGGCGCCGGGCTCGGCGTCGGGACCGGGGTTGGAACGACGCGCGCGACGTGCATGATGTGGATGCGTTCGGGAGGCGCGCTTCGGCGCTGCGCACGAAGCGACGGAAAACCGGGCAGGACGCTCGCGAGCAGCGCGTGGAGGGCAATGGCGGCTACCAGCGCCAGGGCGAAGCGATGTGCCGCGCCTCGTTCGCTACTATGCATCGGGCAGATGCTTTCGCGGCGCGCGTGCGTTTCGCTTGCGCTCGGCCGCGCGGAGGCCTCTGCGGGCGGGTACCGAATCTGCCCGCCTCGTGAGCATCGAAGAATATATCCGCGCGATTCCCGACTTTCCGATTCCCGGGATCCTCTTCCGCGACATTACGCCGTTACTCGGCGACGCCAAAGGATTCAAGGAAGCAATCGACCTCTTTGTCGATCGCTTCCGCAACGAGAAGATCGACTACGTCGTCGGCGTGGAGGCGCGTGGCTACATGCTCGGTGCGCCGCTCGCCTATGCGATCGGTGCCGGTTTCGTCCCGGTTCGCAAACCCGGAAAGTTACCGTTCAGTAAACTCGCGGAATCCTACGCGCTGGAATACGGTACGAATTCATTGGAGATTCACGCCGATGCGTTGAGCGCCGGGCACCGCGTGGTCGTCGTCGACGATCTCCTTGCAACCGGCGGCACCGCAGCGGCGACGAAGCGGCTCATCGAACGGCTCGGCGCGGAGATTGTCTCGTTCGCCTTTCTCATCGAACTCGAAGCGCTCAACGGTCGTGCTTCGCTCGCCGGCCACGACGTCGTCTCGTTCTTGAGGTACCCGTGATGCGCATCGGGCGCCTCGGCGCGATTTTCGCGCTCGTCGCGGCGCTTGGAGCTGCCGCGAAGCCGACGCCGACCCCGGCACCGACGCCGACACCGGTCGCTGCGCCGCGCATCGTCGCCGCCGCCCGTCGCGAATTTCTCGCTTGG
>JAKBCP010000249.1 GCA_021807645.1 bacterium | reverse complement strand
GATCTCGATCGGCTGAAAAAAGTCGGGCGGAGTTTCTCGGGGGTCCTCGCTCTCGGCGGCTCGGAGCGCCCGCTCGATGCTGCGTTTTGGGATGAGTTCGAGGAAGCGCTGCTCGCCGCCGATCTCGGGGTGGGGACGACCGAGCGAATTCTCGAGGGTTTGAGGACCGTCGCCCGGCAGGAGGGCTGGCGCACCGCCGGTCAGGCAATAGAGCGTTTCCGGCGCGATGTCGAGCGTTTTCTCGATCTTCCCGGTGCGCCGATCGTGTTGGAGCAGCGACCGACGGTCGTTCTCGTCGTCGGCGTCAACGGCACCGGAAAGACGACGAGCATCGGCAAGCTTGCGGCGCGTTACACCGCGCAAGGGAAGCGCGTGCTCCTCGTTGCCGGCGATACGTTTCGTGCCGCTGCCGCCGATCAATTGGCGATCTGGGCGGAGCGGAGTGGAGCGCAGATCGTGCGCGGCCCCGAGAACGGCGATCCCGCAGCGGTCGTCTTCGACGGGATCACCGCCGGAATAGCTCGGGGAGTCGATCTCATCTTCGTCGATACCGCCGGCCGTCTGCAGACGAAGAACAACCTCATGGAGGAGCTCAAGAAGATTCGCCGCGTCACCGAGCGCGCGTTGGGACGTGCGCCCGACCGCACCTTGCTCGTCGTCGATGCGACGACCGGCCAGAACGCCATCTCGCAAGCGATGCTCTTCAATGAGGTGACGCCTTTGGACGGACTCATCGTTACCAAGCTCGATTCGACGGCGAAGGGCGGGGTCGTTCTCGGTATCGTCGAGCGCATCGAGCGCCCAATTTCCTACGTTGGACTCGGCGAGGCGATCGACCAACTCGAACCCTTCGATGCGCGCGAATTTGTCGCGACCCTCTTCGATCCGGAATAAAGAGTGCCACCCCCTTGGCAGAGTGCCTATCTAGAGTGAATGAGAGAACGGACCGTGATTACCAGCACCGTGAGAAAGAAAGAGAGAACCGAGATGGCTTCCCAGGACGACCGACAGATAGCCCTCGCCAATGCGCTTGCCCAAATCGAGCGGCAATTCGGCAAGGGTTCGATCATGAAAATGGGCGAGATTCACGAGCGGATGGCGTACGACGTCGTTCCCAGCGGAAGTATCGCCCTCGATCTCGCGCTCGGCGTCGGCGGCTTTCCGCGCGGGCGCGTCGTCGAGATCTACGGACCCGAGTCGAGCGGTAAAACGACGCTTGCGCTCCATGCAATCGCCGAGGCACAGAAGACCGGCGGAACGGCAGCCTTCGTCGACGTCGAGCACGCGCTCGATCCCAACTACGCTGCGGCGCTCGGCGTCGATCTCGATAACCTGTTGGTCTCGCAACCCGATACGGGCGAGCAGGCATTGGAGATCGCCGAGATGCTCGTGCGCAGCAACGCCGTTGACGTCGTCGTCGTCGACTCGGTCGCCGCATTGGTAACGAAAGCCGAACTTGAAGGCGATATGGGCGACGCGCACGTTGGGCTCCAGGCGCGTCTGATGTCGCAGGCGTTACGGAAACTCACGTCGGCAATCTCGCGCAGCAAATGCATCATGATTTTTATCAATCAATTACGCGAAAAAGTCGGCGTGATGTTCGGAAACCCCGAGACGACCTCCGGCGGCCGAGCGTTGAAGTTCTACGCCTCTATTCGTCTCGACGTTCGGAAACTCGAACAGATCAAAATCGGCCAAGAGGTCGTCGGTTCGCGCACCCGGGTCAAGGTGGTGAAAAACAAGGTGGCGCCCCCCTTCCGCCAGGCAGAGTTCGATATTACCTACGGTCACGGTATTTCCAAAATGGGTTCGATTCTCGATATCGCACTCGAACGCAATATCGTCGGTAAGAGCGGTTCGTGGTACACCTACGGCGAGCAGCGCGTCGGGCAGGGGCGCGAGAATGCGAAGAGTTTTCTCGAAGAGCACCCGGAGATCGCCGGCGAGATCGAGAGCAGAATTCGCGAGGAGCTCGCAGCGCTCACCTCGCGGAACGGTGTTACCGGCGATGCGGTAGAAGCGCCGATCGAGTAAGCGGTGCATGCCTATGCGGCGGCGCTCGGGCTTCTTGCGCGGCGCCGCCTCACGGAGTCGCAGTTGCGATCCAAGCTCGAGCACCGTGGCTACGATGACGACGCGATTGCCGGCGCCGTTGCGCGTTGCAAAACGGAGCGTTATGTCGACGATGCGCTTTTCGCAGCGCTCTACGTCGAACGGGCGCGGGACGCGAAAGGGGATCGACGACTCGTCGGAGAGTTAGTGCGCCGCGGGCTCGATGCGGAGTGCGCGCGCCGTGCGGTCGCCGATGCACCACTCTCCGAGCACGAACGTTGCCTCGAAGCGCTCGCAAAGCTTCGTCGCGCGCAGCCGCAAGCGAGTTACCCGAGCCTCGCGCGATCGCTCGAGCGTCGCGGTTTCCCGGCCTCACTCATCTATGCGATTCTTCGCGAAGCGGCGCTCCGCGACGGCGCGCTCGACGGCATCGAGGCGGCGATTCGCTCCTGAGTGTAGCCGCTCGCGACAGAGGCAGGCGGGGCGTTCCGTCGAGCGCTCGCGAGTCGTCGAGGTTTATCTATTCGCGGCACGGGCGATGCGGAGCGGGCGATGCGGAGCGTCGTGAACGGAGCAGGCGATGTGGGGCGGGCGAGCGATTAACTCAAGGATTTAGCGAGCCCGCCCCACATCGCCTGCCCACATGGCCCGCCCCGCTTCGCGTGTAGCCGCTCGCGACTGCGAGTAAAATGTGCGCTCGTGTCACGCCTTCCTCGACTCTGGG
>JAKBCP010000248.1 GCA_021807645.1 bacterium | reverse complement strand
CCATGACTGTGTCGCCGGCCACCGTCGCAACGCTCATTGACGACGATGCTATGCCCGCCGCGAGGTGGCGCCTACCACCTTTATCGTCTCGACCACCGTAGCGAGCGCAAAGACCGCCGCCAAACCGACGAAGGTGCCGCCGAGTAGGTCGCTTGGATAGTGGGCCCCGAGCGCGAGCCGCGACCAAAGGATCGCCGGCCAGAGCAGAACGAGCAGGCCCGCAAGGGTGAGCCGAAGCGCTCCGGGCAGCTCGCTGCGCGCAATGAGATACGCCCACAGCAGATAGAAGCCGCAGGAGATCGCCGCATGCGAACTCGGATACGAAAACGAGGTCTCGTGATGGATCACCCAGTCGGTGCGCCGCGGTCGTTTGAAGAGATGCTGCAAGAGCGCATCGGCTCGCCACGAGACGAGCAATGAAAGCAGCGAGAAGGCGATGCGCCCGCTCCACTGACGAAAAATGAACGCCGCAACGATGAGTGCCACGCCGAGGGGCGCCAGCACCTCCGGGCGCGCGATCAACGTGAAGTCCCACGCCAGGTGTGCGTGAACGCCGACGATCGCGTGGGCGAAGGCCATGATCGGCGCGGGCTCGCCGTACTTCATTACGTACAGACCCAAGACAAATGCCGCCGCGAACGATAGCAGTGCTGCGGCGGCATAGAGCGCCGAGCGCTTGTAGCGCTGCATCAGTCGAAGAGTCCTTGTTGCGAGCCTTCACCTTTGCCCATACGCGGCGCAAGCAATTCGAGATCGCCGAGCGAGAGCCCGATCTTGCGCGGCTTCGTCCCTTCGTGCGGGCCGACGACCCCGAAATCCTCGAGCTGCTTCATCACGCGCACCGCGCGCGGATGTCCGATCGAAAATTGCGCCTGCAAGGCCGCAGTCGAGGCGACGTTCGTTTCGATAATAAACTTCGCTGCATCGTAGCACAGCGAATCGACTTCGCGCTTGCCGTTCTCTTCCTCATCGGTGAGCGGCACCAATTCGACTTCGAGTAAATTCTCCGGGCGTGCCTGTCGCGCCCAAAATTCGACCAAACGCGTCACCTCCGGGCCGGAGATCAGGGCACCCTGCGCGCGCATCGGTTTGGGGGCATCGATCGGCAAAAAGAGCATATCACCGCGCCCGAGCAGGCGTTCGGCGCCGGCTTGATCGAGAATCGTACGCGAATCGACCTGCGAACTTACCGCAAACGCGATGCGCGACGGGATATTCGCTTTGATGAGCCCGGTAATAACGTCAACCGACGGGCGCTGCGTCGCAACGATCAGGTGGATACCCGTTGCGCGCGCGAGCTGCGCCAACCGCATGATCGTCGTCTCGACGCGCGACGGCGCAACGAGCATGAGATCGGCGAGTTCGTCGATGATAATCACCACGAACGGCAGGCGTTCATCGGGATATTTGGCGTTGTACTCTTCGATTTTTCGGACGCCGGCTTTCGCAAATCGTTCGTAGCGCGCATCCATCTCGCGCGTCATCTCCAACAATGCCCCGGCGGCCACTTTGGGATCGGTAATCACCTCTTTGATGAGATGCGGAATACCGTTATAGACGGTTAACTCGACGCGTTTCGGATCGATCATGAGGATCTGCACTTGATCGGGTGTCGCCGCGACGAGCAACGATGCAACGATGGTGTTCAGGCAGACCGATTTCCCCGAACCGGTTGCACCGGCGACCAGGAGATGCGGCATCTTCCCGAGGTCGCCGAAGACCGGCCGCCCGGTGATATCTTTCCCTAAAGCCATCCAGAGCGGCGGAATCTGTCCGCGATTGGGAAGCGCCTCGAGAATCTCGCGAATCGCGACGACGGAGACGTTCGCGTTGGGAACCTCGATCCCGACGGCGGATTTTCCGGGAATCGGGGCTTCGATGCGGACGCTGGTTGCCGCGAGAGCGAGCGCGAGATCGTCGGCGAGCGAGGCGATACGCGAGATCTTGACGCCCCGCTCCGGCCGTAATTCGTAACGCGTGATCGACGGCCCACGCTCGATATGCATCACTTTCGCACCGACGCCGAACGAGGCGAGCGTATCTTCAAGCACGTGCGCGCGATTGGTTTCGTCGACGACTTGTCGCGCGGGCGGATCGAAGAGCGAGAGATCGGGCAGCCGATAGGTACGCGCACGCGCAGCCGGGTCGGGCGCTTGGTACTCTCCCTCCAGCGGCGGCACCGAAACTCGCGCCGGCACCGGGGCCCGCGGCGGCTCGACATATTGCGCCGACTCGTCGTAGGGAACGCGCTCGGGGCGAGCGACGCTCTCCAGAGTAGCGCTCCGCGCCGGCTCCGGGGCGGGTAATGCCGGCCGAGCGAAATTCGGCAGCCGCCACTGCGGAAGCTCGAACTCGGGAAGATGGATCTTCGGAAGCCGGATCCTGGCGAAGAGCGCGCCGAGGAGACCGAGAACCGGTTTCAGACGGAGATTCGCGAGCCACATCGTTAGTAGCAGAGCCGAGAGTACGAGGAAAAGGGCACCGCCGAAGCCGCCGACGAGGCGATGGAGCATCCACCAGATCGCCGAGCCGAGAATCCCGCCGGAGCGATCGCTCCGGGCCCCGAGGGCCGCATCGGCGAGTAAAAAGTACGCAACCGCCGCTCCGCCATAGGTCGCAATCAAGCGTGGGACGTCGATTTCGAGAAAGACGATCGCGCCGATCAGGGCGATCAGCACCGGGAAAAGCGGGGCTCCATCACCAAAGATGCGATGCAACGTCGTGGCGCCCCAACGCCCGATCTCGCCGGAATGCTGCGGTAGCGCCAACGCGATTCCGAAGAGCAGC
>JAKBCP010000247.1 GCA_021807645.1 bacterium | reverse complement strand
CGTTTCGACCCAGAGCAGATCGGCGTGCGGTGCGTAAGCGAGTCCGCGCGCGATCGAGGCCTCGATGCCGTTGCGAACGCGGAAGAAACCCTCGCTCGTACGCTCGCCGGTACAGAAGGCTTTGTCGCGCGGATCGACATCGCTCGTCACCATCTGTGCCGCCATCGCATCGGTACGGGCGATAATAATCGTCGGCACGTCCAAAACGTCGGCAGCTAATCGCGCCGAAATCAGGTGGCGTACCGCCTGTTGCGTCGGAATGAGAACCTTGCCGCCGAGGTGGCCGCATTTTTTCTCGCTGCTAAGCTGATCTTCGAAGTGGACCCCGGCGGCACCGGCCTCGATCATCGCCTTCATGAGTTCGAAAACATTGAGCGCGCCGCCGAAGCCGGCTTCGGCATCGGCGACGATCGGCAGATAGGATTCCGGGCCGCCATTGCCCTCGAGCGATTCGATTTGGTCGTACCGGGCAAGCGCGCTGTTCAGGCGTTTCACGAGGGTCGGCACGCTATTGACGGGGTAGAGCGACTGGTCGGGATAGACCTGACCGCTGACGTTGGCATCCGCGGCGACCTGCCAGCCGCTGCAGTAGAGTGCTTTGAGCCCGGCCTTGGCGGCCTGAATCGCTTGCCCGCCGGTCATCGTGCCGAGTGCGGCGACCGGCTCGGATTCGTGCAGGCTCGCCCAGAGGCGGGAGGCGCCCAGGCGTGCGAGGGTCTGTTCGACGACGACGCTACCCTGAAGGCGGACGACCTCTTCGGGACGGTAACGTCGCTCGATGCCCTTCCAGCGGTTGGCGGTGGCCCAGTCGGCGGCGATGGCGGCGGCTCTACGATCGATGCTCACGGTGCGGTTCAATCCTCCCCTGTTCCTACATTGGATGAAAACAAACATCCATTTGGATCGATCTATTGGATGACATCAAATGAATCGTTGGATGTATGCCAACGTTATACAAAAGTCGAGGCGCTATGTCAATATAGCGCCTCGACAATTTTCCAAGCGATCCGATGGTGCGCTTGCAGCTAGCTTTCAGGAAGGCGGAGCGACGGACGTGCGGTGAGGTCGGGGCGAATCTCGACGTGCGCCGCGAGGCTGCGATCCATGAGCTCCAACGCGCGATCGAGTTGCGGATCGCGATCGTTGCGATAATCGTGCGGCGCGATATCGACGTCGTAATCGGGATCGGTTCCGTAGTTCTCGACGTTCCACCCGACATCGACGAACCAAAAAGAGTACTCGGGTTGCGTCGTCACCGTCCCGTCGACGAGGTGATGGTAAGGATTGATACCGATGACGCCGCCCCACGTTCGCTTCCCGACGAGCGGTCCGAGTTTGTAGAGCTTGAAGGCGTGGCTGAAAATATCACCGTCGGAACCGGCAAATTGGTTGGTAATGCCGACGATCGGCCCGCCGACCGACTCGGGCGGATACGGTTCGACCGGACCGTAGCGCGAGACATCGAAGCCGATGCGTTTTCGGTTCAGTTTTTCCAGCAGTAGCGGCGATACGTGGCCGCCGCGATTATAACGAATATCGACGATGAGCCCGCGCTTATCGAACTCGCTGAGATATCCGCGATGGAACTCCGCGAAGCCCCACGGCCCCATATCGGGAACGTGCAGATAGCCGACCGCTCCGCCGCTCTTCTCGGCGACGTATCGGCGGTTCCGTTCAACCCACGCGCGATAGCGCAACGGCGCTTCGCTCGCGAGCGTTTTCACGACGATCGTGCGCTCGTCGCCGCGCTTGTTCGTGATGCCGAGCGCGATCTCGGTCCCTGCGGTATTGACCAGCAAGCGATCGGGAGTGAGGTCGGCACTGAGGCGCGTCCCGGCAATCGCGAGCAAGATATCTCCTTCGCGCACGTCGAGCCCCGGCTCTGCAAGGGGTGAATCGGCGTTGCGATCCCACGAATCACCGCGATAGATGCGCTCGATGCGGTAGCCTTTGCGTTCGTCGTCCCAACGGTAATCGGCGCCGAGAAAGCCGCGCCGATATTGCGGCGGAACGCGCAGATCGCCGCCCATCTCGTAGGCATGCGAGGTGCCGAGCTCTCCGTGCATCTCCCAGATGAGATCGGAGAGCTCGCTGCGCGTACGCACGCGCGGAAGCACGGCCTTATAGCGGTCGTAGACGCGATCCCAATCGACGTCGCTCAAGTCGGCGACCCAGAATTGTTCGGTCTGCAGGCGCCACGCCTCCCGATACATCTGCGCCCACTCTTCTTGGGGTCGCACTTCGACGCTCGCGCGGTCGCAATCGATGAATCCGCTCTTGCGACCCGGTTCGGAGGGGGCTTTGCCGTCCTCTTCCTAGTCGGGAAGATCTCCGAGTGCGTCGATGGCGCGCAGACGCGTTCCGGAAGAATAGAGCAGGGTGCGCCCGTCGGGGCCGAGTCGCATCTCGTCGACATCGCGGGCGAGCGTCGCGCAACGCTGTTGTTCGAAGTCATATGAAAGCAGCAGGCCTCCGCCGTGCTCCTCGTCATCCCCGCCCTGCGGCGCAATTCCGCGGATCGCATGGCGCGTGAAGAGCACGCGACCCTTTACCGCCAGGAGTTCGCCGTAATTGCCTTCATCGACTGGAAACGCCAGCATTCGTCCGGCGATGCCGTCGAAATCGATCTCGATATCGGGTTGCTTCTCGTCCTTTTTATCGCGTTCATCTTCGTGGTGGTCGTGATGGTCGCGATGAACCGGTTTCGGCTTCGGGACGAAGGGCGACGGCACGTCGCTGCGGAGCGAGATCGCGTAGGGGCGCTCTGCCTGCGGGAACCCGAGATCGA
>JAKBCP010000246.1 GCA_021807645.1 bacterium | reverse complement strand
TTCGATCCGCACGTCGACGCCGGGTCGTAGCCGACTTTCCCCGCTGCCGACGGTCGCCCGTGGAAGTAACGCGGCCCGCGCCATAATTCTCCAACGATCGCCGAGCCGACGACACGGCCATCGGCGCGCACGTACGAACCGCCGCTCTGCCATGGGAACGCCACGCTACCGATACCCCATATCGCGAAGGGGTAGCAAAAACCGAAGATGATGACCGAGATGGCCGTCATGCGAAGGGCCGTCCAGAGGTGCTTTGTCATATGCCTTACCCCGTTAAATGAAGCGCTTGCAAGAGCAGATCGATTGCTTTAATGCCCACGAACGGGACGATGATTCCGCCGAGGCCGTAGATGAGGACGTTCGTACGCAAAGCGATGGCGGCGCCGCGCGGTTCGTAGCGCACTCCGCGTAACGCCAACGGAATGAGCGCGATGATGATGATCGCGTTGAAGATCACCGCTGAGAGAATCGCGCTCTGTGGCGTTGCGAGGTGCATGACGTTGAGCGCCCCCATCGCCGGGTAGGATGCGATAAAGAGGGCCGGCAAGATCGCAAAATACTTCGCGACGTCGTTGGCTATCGAAAAGGTGGTTAGCGCTCCACGCGTCATAAGCAATTGTTTGCCTATCTCGACGACCTCGATCAATTTTGTCGGGTCGGAATCGAGATCGATCATGTTTGCGGCCTCTTTCGCGGCCTGGGTGCCGGAGTTCATCGCTACGCCGACATCGGCTTGTGCGAGTGCAGGTGCGTCGTTGGTGCCGTCGCCGGTCATAGCGACGAGCCGCCCGGCCGATTGTTCGCGCTTGATTAAATTCATTTTCGCCTCGGGTGTCGCCTCGGCGAGAAAATCATCGACGCCGGCCTCTTTGGCGATTGCAGCGGCGGTCAACGGATTGTCGCCGGTAATCATTACCGTGCGAATGCCCATCGCGCGCAGACGAGCGAAGCGTTCGCTCATCATCGGTTTGAGAATATCTTTGAGCGCAATGAGGGCCACGATCTCGCCGTCGACGGCGAGCAACAGCGGCGTCTCGCCGCGGCGCGCGATGCGCTCGACATCGGCTGCAAGCGGGTTGTTGCCGCCGCCGAATTCCTTACACCACGTTACGACGGAATCCGGCGCGCCCTTGCGGATCTTGCGACCGTCGGGGAGATCGATGCCGCTCATTCGCGTGTACGCGCTAAACGGCACGAACGTCGATCCTTGCGGCGCGCTTTCGGCGGCGTCGCCGAGCAGACTGCGAGCGAGGGTAATCAACGAGCGCCCTTCCGGCGTTTCGTCGGAGAGCGATGACAGCAACGCCGCTCGCCGGGCCGCCTCGGCGTCGCAGCCCGGCGCAACGAGAATCTCGGAGGCTTGACGATTCCCCAGCGTAATCGTGCCCGTTTTATCGAGCAAGAGCGTATCGACATCGCCCGATGCTTCGACGGCGCGGCCGCTGGTAGCCAGGACGTTGCGTTGCATGACGCGATCCATCCCCGCGATCCCGATAGCGCTCAAGAGACCGCCGATCGTCGTGGGGATCAAACACACGAGGAGGGCGACGAGCACGACGATGCTTGCATGCGTGCCTGCAAATGAGAGAAATGGCGAGAGCGTCGCAACGACGAGAACGAATACGATCGTTAACGCCGAGAGGAGGATCGACAGCGCGATTTCGTTCGGCGTTTTTTGTCGCTGCGCCCCTTCAACCAACGCAATCATCCGGTCGAGGAAACTCTCGCCGGGGTTCGTAGCGATGCGCACGACGATCGAGTCGGAGAGGACTCGTGTGCCTCCGGTAACCGCGCTGCGGTCGCCACCGGCTTCGCGCACGACCGGCGCGGATTCTCCGGTGATCGCCGATTCATCGATCGTCGCCGCGCCTTCGATAATCTCGCCGTCGCCGGGCACGATCTCGCCCGCATCGACGATCACGATATCGCCGCGGCGCAACCGGCTCGCGGATATCGATTCGCTTTCGCCCTCGGCGGTACGACGGCGCGCGATCGTGTCGCTCTTCGTGCGCCGTAAGTGCTCGGCCTGTGCTTTGCCGCGCCCTTCGGCGACCGCCTCAGCGAAATTCGCGAACAGAACGGTGAACCAAAGCCAGGCGGCGATCGCGAAATCGAAACCGACTGAGCCGCCGCGCGTGATGAGATCGCGGATCCAAAACGCGCTGGTTAGGAGCGCGCCGACCGCTACGACGAACATCACCGGGTTCCGTAGTTGAACGCGCGGATCGAGCTTTGCAAGAGCGTCAACCAAAGCGCGCCGAACGATCGCGCGCTCGAAGAGCGGGCGCGCATTCGCGTGCGGGGCGTGCGGACGGCGGTGCGGCATTAAAACGTTCCCCCGGAATGGAGCAAATAATGATCGGCGATCGGCCCGAGCGCATCTACGGGCAAAAACGTGAGCGCCCCGACGATAAGAATCGTGCCGATCAACAGGAGAACGAACGTCGTCGAGCTCGTCGAGAACGTCCCTCCGCCGGCCGCGGCCGCTTTTTTCTCGGCAAGCGAGCCCGCGAGGGCGAGAAGCGGGATCGCCATAAAAAACCGCCCGAAGAACATCGCGACGCCCGTCGCGATATTATAGAAACGGTTATCGCCAAGCCCCGCGAATGCGCTGCCGTTATTGGCATTCGACGACGTGAAGGCATAGAGAATCTCCGAGAACCCGTGTGGGCCGCTATTGCCGAGCGTCGCCGTTCCTGCGGGAATCAAGACCGCGATCGCCGTCGGCAAAAGTACCATCAGCGGCGTCACCAGAAACGCTAAGAGTGCGAGCTGGACTTCGCGCCGTTCGATC
>JAKBCP010000245.1 GCA_021807645.1 bacterium | reverse complement strand
CTGCGTTGCAAGCCGCGGAGAGCAGTACGCCGCCTTGCGAACGGAGGTCGACCGCATCGGGCACCACCGAGCGACACGATTTTGGTGGTGGCTCGATTATCACGGCGCGACGCCCCCGACCGTAACGATCTCCGGGGTCGGCTTCTTCGACCGTATTCACCAACAAGACGGCGTTGCGCGTAACGGCGTCGAGTTGCATCCGGTGCTCGGCCTCAGCCCGTAAGCGCGACCCGCAGGCCCGCGCTTAGCGTAACGGCGTCGCCGAACGGACGTTCGAATTGAAGCGGCCGAACGTTGCCGGATATTCTCGAAACAGGTTCTCGAGAGCGGTAATGCGCTCGGCATCGCCGGGATGATCGGAGAGAAATTCCGGCGGGCTCGCCATATTCGCGTTTTCGAAACGCCGGAAGAGCCAGACCATACCCCACGGATTCATTCCGGCGGCAGCGCACGTAAACGCGCCTTTGCGATCGGCATTCTGTTCGACGTCGCGTGAAAAGCGTAAGCTCTCGAGCTGCGTGCCGATGCCAAGGACGGTATTTACGACGCGGTTCTTCCCGCCGCCGAATAATAAATCGGCGAGCGTCGCTATCATATTCAAGCGCTGATTTTTCTGCATCAAGTTATAGACGTCGTGGTGGATATCGTGCGAGGTTTCGTGGCAGAGCACGCCCGCGAGCTCTTGCTGATTCTGCACGAACGTCATCAGTGAATCAGTGACGTAGACGTTGCCGCCGGGAACGGCGAATGCGTTGGGCTGGCTCATGTGAACGAGAACAAAATGAAACGGGAAATCGTACTGCGGATCGGCAACTTTTGCGATGCGTGCCGCAAGTGGATTGAGGATGCTGTAGTAGGGCGATGAATGAAGGATAACGCCCTGATGTTGCAGCGTTTGGTACTCTTGTTGGCCGACTTGCGCTTCCCATTGATGCTCGGTGAGTGCTGCTGCCGGCGCGGCTACGCCGAACGCGAGCAGCGAGGCAAGGGCTGTGGCGACGATGCGTGCGCTCATCCGTCCAAACGTTCGCCCTTCACGCCCCGGAAGGCTTTATTCCAACGCTGCGAGCGCGCGGCTTCCTTCGGGGCGACGTGCCGCGGCCGGTGAACCTTTACAGGAGAGCCTGAGACGGAACGGGCAGGCTTTCTCGCGGCGGTCGCGGACTGGAAGCAAATGGAACGACGGATATCACTGGGAACGGTCGGTCACTTCGGGCTTGCGGTGCGCAACCCGAAAAAGAGCGCGTTGTGGTGGGAGCGGGTTTTCGATCTGCAGCGGGTCTTCGAGGGCGACGATTACGTCGGTCTCACCAACGAAAACGTGACGATCGTGCTGAGCGAAGGCGTGCCGCACCCGAGAACGATCGGGCACATGTCGTTTCATCTGCCGTCGATGGGTGCGTTGCGTCGGGCGCTCGATTGGCTCAAAGAAAACGATGTGCGCGTCGAAGATCCCGGCGATGAAATCGGCCCCGAAGCTCCCGGTTCGTCGAATATGGGGCTGTGGTTTCACGACCCCGACGGTTACCGTTGGGAACTCTCGGTGTTGGCGAAGCGACGATAGACGCGGGGTGAACGCCCGAGCCGCTAGTGGAGCGGCGGCAGACGGCTGTAGAGGGGTAACACCACTGCGAGCACGACCGCGACGATTGTCAGCGTGGAGCTCACGTACAATCCAACGAGGAAGTTGAACTTCGAGTCGAATTTCGAGTCCATCGCCGCAAACTTCGAGTCTATCGCCGCGAACTTCGAGTCTATCGCCGCGAACTTCGACTCGAATTTTGCGTCGAGCGCCGAAATGTTCTCGTCGAGCGCGTGGTAATTTCCGTCGCTCTTCATCTCGAGCGTCTCGAGGCGCGCGTTCATATCGCCGAGCCGCTCGACGACTTGTTCAAATGCGCCCTCTAACCGCGACATGCGTGGTTCCCACGGGTATGCAGTCATAATCGTACCTCCACTACCCTATCACGAAAAAGGGTGCCGGCGTCTAGGGGGCGGAGCAGAAATTCGAGCTGCCAAGGGCTTCGTCGAGATCCTCGGCGCTTGTGGCTTGAGAGGCGGGAGAGCGGGGTCAGCTACGCGCCGATGTCGCCGAGGATTTGCGCCATGGTCGGCTGCATAATGTAGAGGCCACGTTGACGTTCAGGAAAGCGCGTGAAACCACGCTTTTCGTAGCCTTTCACGAGCTCGTCGGTTTTTGCATCGACAAGTAATGCGACGAAACCGATCGACTCCCGTAGCCTGACACAGATCCTGAATGCCTCTTCAATGAGGATTGTGCCGAGATCGTGCCCACGAAAATCGTCGGAGACCGCCATGCGCCCAAGCTTTAACGCCGGCATCGGCCGATAGCGCGGTAGAGTCCGGCGAACGGTTTTCGGGAGTTCTTCGAGTTCCAGTGTGGCACTGGCGAGTGTGAAGTAGCCGCAAATTCGGCCTGGATTGGAAGCGCGGACCATGACGTGAACGGCTGCAACGTGCTTGCGATGTTCGCGTAAAGCCCGGGCGTCGTCCCGGAGGTAGGTTTGTAATAGCAATCCCTCATCACCGGAGCAGGTGAAATCCGCTCGTACGTGAGACTCGCCGAGCGGCTCGAAGATTAAATCGTCGATCACCGAGCGCGGTGTTTTCTCGCTTTGTTAAAGCGTTTAACCACCTCTGCTCGTGGGGTCGGCGGATTCTCTAAAGCAAGGAGAAATGCAACGCCGTCACGCCGTGAAAGCCGAACGATTTCGTGAGCTTCGATGACGCGAAGCGCTTCATCCTGGGCCGTTCCAAGGATGAAATCGGAGAGTGAT
>JAKBCP010000244.1 GCA_021807645.1 bacterium | reverse complement strand
AACTCGGAAGCGATCTTTGCGAGCGGATCGTCGCGTACGTCGAACAGCAACTTGCGGTTAGTGCGATACCGCGGCGAGGCCGGCCGATCGTCGAAATCTATCACCTCGACGGGTTACAGAGTGCCGTCGTGCTCACGGGAATCGGACGAAGAGCGAACGAGGCGCTCGGCCGCGTCGCAGCGACGCGCATCGCTCGCATCGTCAGCGGAGCGGTGACGATCCTCACCGACGATCTCGGCATCATGCTGCAACTGCCTCCGCGCGCGCGGCTTCACGACGTCCAGTGGGAACGACTACTCGAGGAAGCGGGCTTCGAAAACGACCTGCGTGAAGGATTGCTTGGATCGGCGATGTTGCGGACGCATTTTCGCTACGTTGCCAATACCGGATTGCTCGTCCTCCGGTGCGCGAATGGACGTTCGTTGCGCGCTTCATCGTTGCGTTGGAATAGCGGGCGCATTCTCGAATGGCTCGTGCGCGAGGACGACCGTTTCCCGCTGGTGCGCGAAGCGTTTCGGAGCGTGACCGAGGACGTACTCGATGCCGCACGAGCGCGCGAATTCTGCCGATCGCTCTCGGCTCCGCCCCGCATCCTGCACCCGCCGGTCGCATCGCCGATGAGTTTCGGCATCCTCACCTCGTCGTTCGGCGATAACGTGGCCGTCGCCGATCGCAGCGAACTCGTCGATGCGCTCCACGAACGCGTCTTGGCGTATCTCGCCGGGGCGATCGCTCCATGAGTGCCGGGCCGCGAGCACTCTCGGTCTCGCTCGGCGATGGTGCGACGGCGCTCGCCGGCGGGATGCTCTGGATCGAAACGACCGCCTCGCTCGTCATCGCCGATCTGCACCTCGGTTACGAAGAGGCGATCGGCGGAGCGCTGCCGCTCTGGAGTCTCGACGAGAGCGTGGGCCGAATCGAAGCGGCGCTCGCCGCCTACGGCGCGCGCGAACTCATCTTGCTCGGCGACGTTCTCCACGGCGTTCGTCTGAGCGAAGGCGCGGGCGAGCGAGTGATCGCAACCATGCGGCGGCTGCGAAACCTCTGTCGGCTCGTCGTCGTTGCCGGCAATCACGAAGGACGTACGCGCGGGCGGGCGCTGCTCGGCGATTCCGTCGAAGAGATCGAACGCGCGGGGCTGCTGCTCCACCATGGTGACCGACCGAGAATCGGTGCTCTGCGCCACGTTATCGGGCACCTGCACCCCAGCGTCGCGCTCGGCGGCGAACGTAGCGTTCCCGCCTTCCTCTCCGCCCGCGAGCTCATCGTCGTACCTGCAGCGACTCCCTATTCTCGCGGTCTCAACATCCTCACGCGCGATTGTCGCGCCGCGATCTCCGCCTATGGAGCGCGCCCCTCATCGACCGATGTTATCGCCGTGACGGCCACGCACTGCTATCCCTTCGGCAGCATCGGCGAACTCGCGCGCGCCGCCCGCGCGCTGCGACGCCCCGACCCTAACGGGTAAATATGCCGTGCGCCAACCCGATCGAGAAAGCGGCGAGCGAGGGGCCGGCGTGCATGCGACGGTCGCGCACTGCGGCGAACAATTCGTCGAGCGATAGCTCGGTCGCTTCGATCTGTTCCGTCGGTTCGAGCTCCGGATCGGCGACGCGATGGGCGCCGTCGGCAAAAAAAAGATAGGCGACGGAGGTTGAACGGACCGGGTCGGGGCGGAAGGTTCCGAGCAAATCCCAGCGTGGGGCATCGTATCCCGTCTCTTCGCGCAATTCGCGTTGCGCGCAATGCAGCGGCTCCTCCGCGCTCTCGAGCGAGCCGGCGACGAACTCCAGCCCGACATCGTCGGATGCATAACGATACTGCTCGATCGCAAGGAATCGGTCCGCATTGGTGCGAGCAATAACGATCGCGAAGCCTCGTGCTTCGCGGATATAGTAGTCGGGAAGGATGGTTCCATCGGGCAGTTCGATCTCGTCTCGACGGATTTTAAGGTACGTCGAGTCGATGAGATAGGTGCTCCTGAGTCGTCGCCAATGCGGTCGATCCATCTCCCGTAGGTGCGACGGGGCTTTACGAAGCCCTTGCGCGAATGGGGCGGATATGGAGAGTACGTTTCTCGTCGTAGGCGCCGGTACGATGGGCCTGGGCATCGCCTTGCTTGCCGCCGAGCACGGTGAAAAAGTCGAGCTTGTCGAGACCGATCTGGCCGCTCGGTCGCGTGCCGCGCAACGGATCGCCGGAACGTCGATTCAACTTCTCGAAGCGGTGCCCGTGCAGAGCCTCGCGCACGTCGCGTTGGAAGCCGTACCGGAGCGACTGACGCTCAAACGCGATACATTGCAGGCGATGGAAGCCGCGCTCGCGCCCAACGCCGTATTGGCGACCAACACCTCGTCGCTCGCGCTGGCCGAGCTGGCGAAGGGGCTGCATCGTCCGGAACGTTTCGTCGGGATGCACTTCTTCAACCCGCCGCAGCAGATGCCGTTGGTGGAGGTCGTCATTACGGAATCGAGCGATGACGACGCCGTCGATGACGTGCGTGCGCTCGCCGAGCGCCTTGGAAAGACCGCGGTCGAAGCGAGCGATACGCCGGGTTTCATCGTCAATCGTGTCGCTCGTCCGTTCTACCTGCAGGCATTATGCGCCGAACGCGATGCCGTTGCATCGATCGAGGAGATCGACGAGCTTGCGTTGGGCATTGGGTTTCCCATGGGCCCGTTTGCCTTGATGGATTTTATCGGACTCGATATTAATTTGGCGACGACGCGCTCGCTTCACGAACGTACGGGTGCACCTCGCTTCGAACCGATCGAAACCCAAATTGCACTAGTTGACGCGGGAGC
>JAKBCP010000243.1 GCA_021807645.1 bacterium | reverse complement strand
GTTCGGAGAATCGATTCAACGCCACTTCGGCATTGCGTCCTTTTCGACCAGCGAACTGACCGCGGCGACGATCGCCGGGCTTGCTCGCTTCGAATCGACGCGCGGACGCTTTCAGGTGCCGCGCCCCGACGGCTCGGGGGTAGCGACCTATCAACTTGCCGAGCGATTACAAGGCGAGGAAAACCTCCCCCCGCCCACCTCGCCCGATCTCATCGCGCGCGGCGAATCGGTCCGCTGGGTGCCGCTTTTTGTCTGGCGAGAGTCCGCTCGGGGCAAGGGAATGGCGCTCTCCATCCACAACTTTCGCGGGGAGGTCGAACCGGGCGACCGGCTCCTCTTCATGGTACCCCTCGATCAGTTTATCGTAGGGGTAGGAAAGGATAGTGGATGATCGGAGTCGGCGACTCGTTGCCGCAGGTGACGCTCCTCGATGATGAAGGCCGAACGGTACATACCGGCGACCTGCTTGGCGCACCGCTGGTTCTGTATTTCTATCCGAAGGACGATACGCCGGGTTGCACCAGCGAAGCTTCGCAGTTCCGCGATCTCTATCGCGCCTTCGAACGGAAGGGTGCTCGCATCGTCGGCGTCTCGCGCGACCCGGTCGCCTCGCACCAGAAGTTCAAGGCGAAGTACAAGATTCCGTTCGCGTTGCTTGCCGACACGGAATCGGAGCTCTGCAACGCCTGCGGCGTGTTGGTAGAAAAGAACATGTACGGGAAGAAGCGGATCGGCGTCGCCCGAGCGACGTTTCTTTTTGACGCGCATGGGAAAGCGATCGCGGCATGGCCGAAAGTCAGCGTTGACGGGCATGCCGAAGAAGTGCTGGCGGCGATATCGTGAGCGACGACCGGCTGCGCTTACGTATTCTCGGGTCGAGCGACTCGGTGCCGCGGGCGTGGCGCGCCTGTAGTTGTTATCTGCTGCAGAGCAAAGAAACCTCGATCATCATGGATTTCGGCACCGGCGCGCTGCCGCGTTTACGCGGCGCCGTTGCGTACCCGAAGATCGACGCCATGTTGATCTCGCACATGCATGCCGACCATTTCGTCGATCTCATTCCGCTGCGCTACGGACTCAAATACGGCCCCGAATTTCGCGAGGAGCGGCTGCCGCTCTGGCTGCCGCCCAACGGCACCGAGATGCTCCGCTCGCTCTGTGGTGCGTTTGCCTCGGAGGGGCCGGGGGATTTTCTCGACGACGTCTTCGACGTCCAGGAATACAACCCCGAGCAGCCGCTGCACATCAACGATATGTGCATTACGTTTACCAAGACGATTCACTATATCGACTGCTACGCGATGCGCGTGGAGTACGACGACCGCGTACTCACCTACTCCGCCGATACCGCTCCCTGCGACCGGGTGATCAAGCATGCCGAGGATTGCGATCTCTTCATCTGCGAAGCGACTTTAGGGTTGACGCCGGAAAAGGGGATGCGCGGCCACGCAACGGCGACCGAGGCCGCCGAAATGGCCGAACGTGCCGGTGCGCGCCATCTCTTACTCACCCACTACGGGAGCAAAGTCGATCCGGACGATATGCACGACGCGGCCGCCCGCGTCTTCGGCGGACGCGTCACCATCGCCGACGACGGGAACGAATTCCGCGTCTAACGCGCGCTAGTTTTCGGTCTTGGCGTCGCCGCGCGGCAGCGAGAAGGCGATCAGCGCGTTGATCGGGGCGAGGCCGCGGCTGACGACGGCGTAGGGCGTCACCTGAAGCCCGAGCGCTTCGAGCCGTGCCTTGGCTGCGATGAGCTCGGTGGCGTTGGTGATGACGTCCTCCAGTAAGAGCGCGTGCTGCCCCGGCGCGTAGGCGCCTTCGACGTACTCGTCGGGGAAGGCGCCGTAGCCCTTCGGCTGTTTGCGAACCGCAAGCATCGGTAACCCGGTCAGTTGCGAGACCGCAGTGGCGATCACGACGCCGCCGAGTTCGGTGCCGCCGATGACGTCGGGACGCAGGTGAGCGATCACCGGGGTGAAGAGGCGCGCGATGCGCCGCAACACCACCGGGTCGCTGAAGAGGCGGAACTTATCGATATAGTAATCGCTGCGCACGCCGCCCGAGAGTTGGTAATCCCCTCGGGTCAGCGCGCGTTCGACGATCGTCTTGCGCAGCCAGGCGACATCGCCGGGCGGCACGACCGATTCGCCGGGGTGCCCTAGATGCTCCATTGCCACGCATTCCAGCTTTCCACCACGTGATTCGGAGCGAAGCCTTTAAACGACGTGCTGATCGGCTCCATTTGGCGTTCGTAGTAGAGGTAGATCATCGGTACGTCGGTCGCTAAGAGTTGTTGAATCTTCGCATAGGCTTTCTTCCGGGTCGCGCGATCGTAGGAAGTGAGCGCGATTTTTTGCAGTGCTTCCATCTGGGGGTTGCAGAAGCGCGAGTAGTTGTAGCCGGCCGGGGCGACGTTGGCGCAGGTCGTCTGCGTCGAATCGTCGGGATCGATGCCGGCGTACCACCCGGCGAGGGCGAGATCGAATTTGCCGCCTTGCAGAATGCCGCCGACGCTCGCCGGCGCGAAGAGGACGTCGCCCGCGAAGTATTTCACTTGCACGGCGATACCGACTTTGCGGAGCATCGCCTGAATGATCACGCTCTTTTTGACGCGCGTCGCATTGGAGTTATCGGTAACGAGGACCAATTCGAGCTGCTGGCCATCCTTCACGCGGATACCGCCGGGGCCGACCTTCCATCCGGCGGCGTCGAGCAATGCGCGCGCCTTTGCCGGATCGTAGGAGATCGCCTTGACGTGAGGATCGTACGACCACATAAACGGCGGCGTGTCGGCGAGG
>JAKBCP010000242.1 GCA_021807645.1 bacterium | reverse complement strand
CGTACAAGGGGAGGAGAAAGGCGAACACCGTGGATTTTCCGAAGAGCGTCCGTTGCCGTATAGCGCGCGCATGCTTTTCCTATGGTTCTATCATGCTTGTCGGCGTGGTTCGCCGCGCTTCCTCATGGTGAGCGACCACGTGAATTTCCTCACCTTCGAGGACCCCGGCGCGATCAATACGGTCCGCCGCGCGCTCAAACTTGCGCTTGCCGGCGACGTTTACGGCGCCGCAGAGACCGCCGTCGTCGACGTCGCACATGCAACGATCGTCTCCGAAGCACTGCGTCGCGGAATGCGTTTTTCCATCGGCGCAGAGGTCGATAACGATCCGCGCTCGCGCCCCGACGTCGCCAACATCATCGATGCGATGCGCCCCGACGGCATTATTCGGTCGATTCATTTCATCCCGATCGAGCATCCCGAAAAGGGCGCGGACTGGCTCTGGCCGTTCGACAATCCGGAATTCGCCCATCTTCTCGATCTCGTCGGCGCGGAGCGACTCTGGGAGCTCTATACGCATCGGCTCTTCGAGGATATCGCAACGTTGCCGACCCACATCGTCGGGCACTTTTACGTTGCCGCGACGTTCGGGGCGTGGCCCGATCCGGCGAAACTCGAGGCGTATGAAGATCGCCTGCTGGAGATCTGTAAGGATCGCGGCCTCGCCGTCGAGATCAACGTTCGCTTCCTCTATCGCGAGGGCGTCGCCGCCGAACAACGCGATAAAATGCTCGCTGCATACACACGCCTCATGCGAAAGGCCGCGGCGGCAGGGGTTGCCGTCGCAATCGGCTCCGACGCCCATAGCCCGAAAGATCAAGGAAACGGCTTCGACCGCATCGTCGATATTCTGCGCGAGCTCGATATCAACGAAGTCGTCTTCCCCATCGGCGGACGTTTGGCGAAGGTTGCCCTGCGCGCGAGCCGCGAGCACATCGAGCGCGCGAAGCGCGTCGATATCCCGCAGCCCGGCACGAGCATCGCCGGTTTCAGCCGCGCCGAGCTGGGCCTCCCCGAGATCGACGAAGAGGAAGAGCGCCGACTCGCGGACCTGCGTGCGCGCAGCGTACGCGATGTCGGCTCAAAACGGCGTGCCGGCTCGCCGGAGCGCGCGACGAAATCGCCGAGCGAAGGCTCGCCCGAGACCGCACGCGGCGCGAGAAGCTCGCCGAAGCGCACCGCACCGAGCAAACCTGCCAAAGAGGCGCCGAAAGAGAAAAACCCGCCCGCACCCCAGGCGAAAACTCCGGCTGCAAAGCCCGCCGCAAAACCGGCAGAGAAAAAGGCCGCGCCCACGGTAAAAAAACCAGTTGCGGCAACGAAGCCCGCTGCAGCGAAATCGACGGCAAAGACCGCTGCAGTAAAGAAAATAACGCCTGCCCCGAAGGCTCCGGCGAAGACTGCTGCGCCGACGAAGAAATCTGCGCCCGCGAAAAACGTCGCTTCGGTGAAAAAAGCAGCTTCCGTCAAGAAAGCCGCTCCGGTGAAAAAAGCGGTGCCTGCGAAGGCACCCGTCAAGAAAGCCGCACCCGTCAAGAAAGCCGCGTCAACGAAGAAAACGGCTCCCGTCAAGAAAGCCGCACCGGCGAAAAAAGCGGTGCCTGCAAAGGCGCCCGTCAAGAAAGTCGCACCGGCGAAAAAAGCAGCACCGGCGAAGGCCCCCGCCAAGAAAGCCGCCGCGCGCCCCGTTGCGAGGCCGGCTGCGAAAAAAACCGTCGTAAAGAAGACCACCTCGGCGAAAAAATCAAAACGCCGCTAGACTCGGCGCAAGGAGGGCTCTCATGTCCGAACAACCGCGCATTCGCAACGTCGCCTTCGTCGGCCCTCACCATTCGGGCAAGACGACGTTGCTCGAAGCGTTGCTGTACGCATGCGGAGCGATCGCACGCCGAGGATCGGTGAGCGACGGATCGACGACGACCGATAGCGAGCCCGAGGATATCGCCCACGCACAATCGACCTGCGTCGGATTCGCGCGTGCGACGCACGATGCTCTGGAGATCAACCTCGTCGACACGCCGGGCTTTATCGATTTCTTCGAAGAGACGCGCGCCGCACTGCGCGGAGTCGATGCCGCCGTTATCGTCGTCGAGGCGGACCCATCGCGCATCGCCCTCACGCACGCGCTCGTGGAGGAGATCGAGCGACTTCGTTTGCCGCATATCGTCGTCATCGACAAACTCGACCGCCCCGGCGCCGAATTCGAAGCGACGCTCGCCGAACTGCAACGCCTCTACGGGCGACACTTAGTCGCAGAGCAACTACCGATCCGCCGCGACGATACGCTGATCGGCTATATCGATCTCGCGACGATGCAGGCGGCACACTTTTCCCCCGACGGCGAACGCCCCGAGGCGATCGAACCCGCGCTCGAACTCCCCGCCCGCCAGGCGCGACGAACGCTCCTCGAAGCGATCGCCGATTTTGACGATGCGCTCATGCAAGAGCTGCTCGATGACGTCGAACCGCCCGAAGACGAGATCGATCGCGATCTCTGCGAGGAGTGTTCGCACGACCAAATCGTTCCCGTGCTCGTCGCAGCGGGGATTCACGGCTACGGCGTCGCCGCACTGCTCCGAGCGATCGAGCGTTGGTTCCCCGCCCCGGTCGGTGACGCGCAAGCACCGCTGCGCGCGCAGGTCATTAAAACGATCGTCCATCCGCAATCGGGAAAACTCTCCGTCGCGCGCATTCACGACGGCACGCTGACCGGCGATGCGAGCGTCACCGATCTTCGCACCGGCGAACGCCTCCGCGTCGGCGGCCTCTACCGGCTCTTCGGAAAGAAAAGCGAGGCGATCCCCAGCGCCGG
>JAKBCP010000241.1 GCA_021807645.1 bacterium | reverse complement strand
GAGGACCCCCGGCGACGCATGTGCCTCGAAGCGTTTGAAATTCTCTTCGAAAAGTTTCGCGAGGTAGCCGGCTTGGAGATCGTACGCCGCCGTATCGCTCCAAGCGTTGCGAGGATCGAGTACTTCGGTCGGCACTCCGGGAACTTCATGCGGGATGTGGAGACCGAAAAACGGCTCGCGGGAGAACCGCTCGGGGATACGCCCTTCGATCGCCGCATTGACCATCGCGCGCGTATGGGAAATGGCCATGCGTTTGCCGACGCCGTACGGGCCGCCGCTCCATCCCGTATTGACCAGCCAGCAGCGCACCTCGTGTCGCGCGATCTTTTCGCCGAGGAGCCGAGCGTAGACCGTCGGGCGATGAACCATAAACGGCGCGCCGAAACAGGTGGAAAAAGTCGCGCTCGGTTCGGTGACGCCGCGCTCGGTGCCGGCGATCTTTGCCGTGTATCCGGAGAGAAAATGGTACATTGCTTGGTCGGGGCTCAACATGCTGATCGGCGGTAAGACGCCGAAGGCATCGGCAGTGAGCATAACGATCGTCTTCGGATGGCCGCCTTTGCTACCCGGAACGATATTCGGAATATATTCCAGCGGATAGGCGGCCCGTGTGTTCTCGGTTTTTTCCTCCGAGTCGACGTCGAGCGCGCGCGTCACGTCGTCATAGACGACGTTCTCTAAGACCGTGGCAAAGCGATTCGTCGCCGCCCAGATCTCCGGTTCGGCACTCGCCGAGAGACGGATGACCTTTGCGTAACAGCCGCCTTCGAAATTAAAGACGCCGTCGTTCGACCAGCCGTGTTCGTCATCGCCGATGAGCGGACGATTGGGGTCGGAGGAGAGGGTGGTCTTGCCCGTGCCGGAGAGGCCGAAGAAGATCGCCGTATCGCCATCGCGCCCGACGTTTGCCGAACAGTGCATCGGGAGTGTCGAGCGTAACGGCAACAAGTAGTTCATGACCGTAAAGATCGATTTCTTGATCTCGCCGGCATATTTCGTGCCACCGATAAGGATGATGCGGCGCTGAAAATTGACGAGCACAAACGTGCTGCTACGCGTGCCGTCGCGCTCCGGATCGGCCTCGAACGTCGCCGCGTCGACCACCGTGAACTCCGGAACGAAGTCGGGATCCGGGGATTCCGGCGTGATGAAGAGGTGGCGCGCGAAGAGGCTGTGCCAGGCGAATTCGGTATAGACGCGGACCGGCACGCGATAGCGTTCGTCGGCACCGACATAGCAATCGAGGCTATAGAGATCGCGCTGGGCGAGAAAGGTTTCGACGCGGTCGAAGAGCGCGTCGAAAAGCTCGGGAGCGATGCCTTGGTTCGTATCGCCCCAATCGATATGCGGCTCGCTCGCCGGCTCGCGGACGAAGAACTTGTCCTTCGGAGAACGACCGGTATGAGGGCGCGTATCGACGATAACCTGCCCGTCCCGGCCAAGCGCCCCCTCGCCGCGGCGAACGATATGCTCGACGAGCTCTGCGGCGGTGAGGTTGTCGTACTGGGCTTTCCCTTTGAGGCGTTCCGATACGGTGAGAATGGCTGCTACCCCCTGCGTCAATGGATCTCTTGCGTCCATTTCTCGGGTTTTGCGGACGAGCCTGCAGGCCGCCGGGGGAACGGAGTCGCAGGAATCGCTATGAGTCTTCGTACGATTGCATTTGCCGCAACCCTCGCGGCCCTGCTCGCCGCGCCCGCCGCGGCGGCGCTCCCATTTCATGTCGGGTCGCTGCCCGCAGGGCCGCTCGATGCCATCACCGATATCGCCGGCGTACGCGTTGCCAACCTCACGTTGCAGCAGGGGAGTTCGATTCGCACCGGCGCGACGGCAATTCTGCCCGACGGCGATCCTTGGGACCGCAAGGTCGCGGCCGCCTTTCTGCGATTCAACGGCAACGGCGAGATGACGGGAACGCATTGGATCGACGAATCGGGATATCTCGAGGAACCGATCGTGCTGACCGATACGCTCGATATCGGGCTCGCCGATGACGGCGTGGTGAGTTGGATGATCGCGAAGCATCCGCAGCTCGGAATTACCGACGACGTTCCGCTTCCCGTCGTCGCCGAATGCGACGACCAGTTGCTGAATGATATTCAGGCGCGCGCGGTAACTCCCAACGATGTCGTCGCGCTGCTAAATCGCGCTCATTCCGGGCAATTCAAGCGGGGCAGCGTCGGCGCCGGCACCGGAATGAAGGCCTTTGGGTTTAAAGCCGGGATCGGTTCGGCATCGCGCGTCCTTCCGGCCGCGATGGGCGGCTATCGCGTCGGGGTGCTCGTGAACGATAACACCGGAATGTCGCACGCGCATTTGAAGATCATGGGCGTACCGGTTGGGCACGCACTGCAGCATCTCTATCTCCCCAAGTTCCCGCAACCGCTGGCATTGCACGGACGGATGAGTTCGGGGAGTATCATCATCGTCATCGCGACCGATGCGCCGCTCGACAACCGACAACTGCGCGCGCTCGCGCTCCGCGCGGGGATGGGAATGGCGCGTACCGGGTTGATCTCTTCGGTCGGAAGCGGCGATCTCTTCATCGCGTTTTCAACGCGATACGTCTATCGACGGACCGGCGACTTTCGCGTGCACGCTCCGCGTATCGCGACCGTCGAAAGCGATCGCACCCTCGACACGCTCTACCGCGCGACCGGCGACGCGGTCGAGGCCTCGATCGACGATGCACTTTGGTCGTCGTCGACGATGATCGGGCGGCGCGGAATTACGGTCTACGGCCTACCGCATGCGCCGGTCTTACGTCTGCTGCGTGCGGCCGGCGTTCCGTTAGCCGCGCATCGCTAACAACGCG
>JAKBCP010000240.1 GCA_021807645.1 bacterium | reverse complement strand
GCCGCTCTCGGCGAGATCCAGCGCCCGTCATGGGTCTCGCTACGATCTGCGCTCGCTTCCTGCCCCGGCGGTGCGATCGCCATAAAGAAGTAGGTGTCGTAGCGTCGGGGCTCGTTCGGCGGCGTCACCCAGTGCGAAAACAATGCCAGCGAACTCCCTGCAGCGACGAGATCGCCCTTCTCCAAAATATCGAGGAAACTCATGCTTCCCGAGCGCAGTGCGGCGCGCCATGCCGCGCGCTGCTCGGCGCTCGGCGGCGTTGCGGCATCATCGCGCGGGAAAGCCATGAGGAGACCGGACTCCTCGAAGAGCTCGCGCAATGCGGCGGCGAGAATCGAGGCGCGCTCTAACGGACCGGGGTGTTCGACCTCCGTCGGGAGCGCCGCGTCGCGCGTTTCGCGAAAAAGCGCGCCCGTCTCGCGCGCCTCGGCGCCGTCGATGCGCGCGTGGAGCGCGGGAAGCGTGTCGGCGAGATCGACCGTACCGCCGGGAAAGACGTAAGCATCAGGTGCAAATGCGCTTTTCGCGGTACGGCGCACCAGGAATAGCTGCGGTTCGCCTTCGATATCGCGAAGGAGCATCACGGTTGCGGCTCGGGGGATTTTGTTCATCGCAGGCTTCCTTTTCTGCCGGAACGCATCCGTCCTATGCCCGGAACCGAGGAGGAAACGATGATCGTTGCGGTAGGAAGCGATGAACGGCACGAAACCGCCCTTTTTGCCTGCGAAGATTTGCGACGCCGGGGGCACGAGCTGCATCTGTTCGGGGCGCTCGCCGAGAAGGGGCCGTCGGCGCGTTGGAGCGAGGTCGGTGAAGCAGTCGGCGAGGCGGTCGCGTCGGGGCTCTGCGCGAGCGGCGTCCTATTCTGTTGGACCGGCACCGGGGTGAGCATCGCTGCGAATAAGGTGCGCGGCATTCGCGCCGCGCTCTGCTGGGATGCGCCGACCGCGACGGGCGCTCGCCGCTGGAACGATGCGAACGTTCTCTGCGCGAGCTTGCGCTCGACGAGCGCGGCCGTGCTGGGGGAGATCTTCGATGCATGGTTCTCCACCGCCCCGAGCGAGGACGCGGAGGATCGCTCCGCCGTCGCCGATCTCGAGCGCATCCAATCCAAACGGTAAGTCCCGCCGTTAGTGGGTGCAGACGGCGAGCTTCGACTACGCCTCCACCCCTGCGAAAGGATGAAATTTTTCCGATGAAACTCCAACGTACCCTCGCGGCGATCGCCATGAGCGTCGCCACGCTCACCGGCATCGCGTCGGCGAGCAGCATGAGCGGCGACATGATGTCGCACGGCAAATTACTGCCCCACGTCACGATGTCTCCCTCGCGTTTCTCCGGCCCCGGCGTCTATACCGGTGCTCCGGCACTTCCCGTCACGCTCTCGATGATCGTTGCCGGCGGCGGCCCGGCACATTTCAGCGCGCTCGCTCTGGTGAAGCGCCTTGCCGGCGCGAAGACCGGCGCGGAAGTTGCTTCGCTCGATAAGAAGTTCGGCGCGAACAAAGTCGCGACGTTCCTCAAGGTCTTCAACTTCGTCGTCGCCGACTCGTTGAAAATCGTTACCGCCAAGCATATCGCGCTGCCGAAGAGCCCGAGCCCGAATCCCAACGATGGGAAAGCACTCGCCGGGGCACTCTGGGCCGCCGGACAGACCGGGCGCGGTTTCAACGTCGAGGTCTTGCTCGACCGCGCCGTCTCGCACCCGATTCACGTCCAAGTGATGAAAGATATCGACGCAAAGTACGGCATCGCCGCCGACGCCGATTATCATGCCGTGTTGACGCAAGCGATGCACGATCTCGCAGCCGTCTATCATTTCAACGCCATGGGTCGCTCCGACGCGATGTAGTCGAGGAAGCGTTCGCTCGCGAACGTGAGAATCGGATGAGAACGCCCGCTTCACGCGGGCGTTCTCATGTCGTTCTAAAGATTGTGTATTTGGTTTCGCCTAGACTTCTGTTCGTAGCCGTAACTTTCTAAAACGAATCGAGGAGAAGATCATGCGCAACCAAGTCGTCTATGCAGCTCTCGCTGCACTCTTGCTCGCCGGATGTGGTGGCGGAGCCTCCGGCAGCGCTCCGAGCATTCCCGGAAGCCCATCGGGAAGCACGGGCTCTGCGTCGCAAAGCGCACAAACGCAATCGGAAGATGCAATTTCGTCTGCAAACGCCGTTGGTTCCCCGGTGAAGTCGCTGAACAGCGTCGAGAGCGGCGTCGGCAGCCCGCTCGCAACGGTCGGCCGCGGGGCGCAAGCCGTCACGAACGGGCAATGCAATAACGGCGTCGAATATTTCGTGCCCGATAAAAACGGCGACGCGAACTCCAGCGAGCGAATCGTGTTCTACGATCAGGCGTGCACGCAGATCGCGCGCGATACCGTGCGCAAATACACCGTCATCGGCACGAATGCCGAGAGTGTCTCGCGCACCGTCTCCCAGTATCCGCAGGGGAACAACACCGCAACCTCGGTCCGTTCCGATAACGTAACGATCTCGAACGCCACCTTCGGCAACAATGGCTTTCCGATCGTCGCCGACGGCTTCGACCGGATCGAAACCAGCACGCTCAATCTTACCGGCGTAAAAAGCATCGAATCGAGTGCCGAATACAGCATCGGCGCGGCCAATGCGGGGGCAAGCACCTACTGCGGCGATAGCGCCGGCTTTAACGCAACGGGGATCTCCTCGCTCAATGAAACCTTCGGTTGGGCCGGCGGCGATCTCCCCGGTGGGACGCGCACCGTCAATAGCGACGGCTCCGTTACCTATAGCGGTACGCAATCGGGCACGAGCTATGTCGGTGGCATCGGCGCGCTGAATATCG
>JAKBCP010000239.1 GCA_021807645.1 bacterium | reverse complement strand
CGATCTCGGCTGCTATCCACCCGCGCTCGCCGAGGCCGGCGTGTTGTTGGAACGCTTGCTGATCGTGCCGGTCGGCGATGGAACGCTCGCCCGCGCGCTCGACACGTTGCTGCGTTCGCGCGTCTGTCGCGTCGTTCTCGTACGAGCGCGCGCCTGGAGTGCGGCGATCTGGGGGCGCTTCGCGCGGCTCGCGCGCGAAACCGGCAGTACGCTCCTCGCCTTGCTCGACGGTGCCTTGCATGCCCCTGCGGGGCTCCCGGTCTTGCGGCTGCACTGTCGCAGCGAACGACTGCTCCTCTGCGGGCGCGGTAGCGTCGGCGGCGCGTTGCTCGGCTTCGCCTTCTCCGTCGAACCGTTCGCACGAGCGATCCCTTCGCGCGCGCCGATTTCGTTGCAAGCGATGCGGTCGAACGAAACTGCACCGCTGCGCGAACGGAGCCTGCGCTCGGCACGGGTACCGCAAAGAACGCTGCGCGCACGCGCGTAGAGTCGTATGCGATGCTGCTCTGTGCGATCGTCGAGGGAGAGAACCTCCAACATCGTTGGGAGGCGATACTCGATGCTCTCGATGCGGTGAGCCCAACGATAGAAGATGCGGGGGTCGGTTCTGCATATCTCGATATGCACGGTATCGCCGGAGGACCCGCGCAGTGGTGCGGACAGGTGCGAAGAACGCTCGCGCCGTTTCACGTCGAAGTGCGCTGCGGCTGCTCCGAAGATGCATTCTGCGCCGAAGTAGCGGCACGCTATGCCGATGGTTGCGTCGTCGCCGCAGGCGAAGAAGCGGCCTTCCTCTCGCCGTTTCCGTTGAGCGTACTCGCTATCGATCCGCGAACGATCGAACGTTTCGCGCTTCTGGGAATCGAACGGCTTGGCGAACTTGCGACACTCCCGCATGGGCCGCTGTTGCGCCGCATTGGTGCGCAGAGCGCACGCTGGCACCTGCGTGCCTGCGGTATGGAGCGACGCCCGCTCGTGCCGCGCGCATTTACGCTGCCGATCGAAGCGAGCGCGTTGGGTGAAGGCGAGGCGCAGACGCAGGAGCAGCTGCTCTTCGCTTTACGGATCCTGATCGGGAAGATCTCCGAAAGTTGCGCGCGTCGCGGGCGTAGTGCCGGCGGCATTCGCGTTGAGTTTTTTTGCGACGACGCAAGCGAACGGAGCATCGAGCTGTTTTTCGCGCTTCCAACGACCGAGGAACGAGCGATCTTCGACGTTCTGCGAGCGCGCTTGGAGCGAGAACGATTCGATGCGTCCGTCGTCGGGATGCGCGTGCGCGCGCTACGCCTCGAAGAAGCAGGTAGCAGTCAGATGCTCTTCGCGCGCGAGCGGGTGCAACGGCAAGATCTCGCCGTCGCTCTCGCTCGCTTGGAGGGCTTGCTCGGCGAGCCGGTTCGACGTGCGCGTCTGCGTCCGGCGCACGCGCTCGAAGAGCGCTTCTCCTTCGAGCGTTTTACGCCCGATCTCGCGGCAGTCGAATATCCGCGCATCTCGGCGCTCCCCGCTCTGCCGCTCCCGGCCCTGCATCTTCTCGCCGAGCGAGAAGTGAGGGTGGAACTCCGCGACGGAACTCCGGTTGCGATCGGGAGCCCGCCGAGCGTGCTCTGCGAATGCGTGGGCCCGTGGCGCACGCAGGATGCCGCGCGCGAACTCCCGCCTCACGACGAATACGATGTCGCGCTCGCCGATGGCCGCTGGTATCGCATCACGCATCGCCAAACGCGCTGGTATCTCCGCGGCATCTACGAATGAGGGCGCGTTACGCGGAGCTGCACGCGCGTTCGAATTTTAGTTTTCTCGATGCCGGTTCGCACCCCGAAGAGCTCGTCGAACGCGCGGCCGAACTCGGAATCGAGGCGCTGGCGATCGCCGATGCCGATGGTTTATACGGCGCGGTGCGTTTCGCGCGCCACGCTCGCGAGCGTTCCTTGCCCGGTATCGTCGGGGCGCGTCTGCATCTACCGAACGGGGTTCCCCTGGTCTTGCTCGTCGCGGAGGCCCGCGGCTACCATCGTCTTTGCGAATTGATCTCCGGGGCGCAATTGCGCGGCCGCAAAGGCGCTCCCGAACTCCTCGTCGCCGATCTCGAAGGTGATAATCGCGGTTTGATCGCGCTCTGCGGCGATCCTCGGTCTCCGTTTGAAGTGTTACGGAGCCGCTTCCCCGAGGCGCTCTATATCGAAATCGTTCGTCGTCTTTGCGAGAGCGACGCGCCGCGGAACGAAGCGCTCGTTGCGACCGCGCGTCAACTCCGCATCCCCTACGTTGCGACCAACGATGTCGCTTACGCTCGCCGCGAAGATGCCGAGACCGCTGCGATTCTGCGCTGCATCAAACATGGGGTGACGTTGCAAGAAGGCGTCGCGCGCAACATCCTCGATCCCAATACCGAGGCGCATCTCAAGAGTCCGCGAACCATGGCCCGACTCTTTGCCGACTATCCCGGTGCGATCGAACGGACGTTGGAGATCGCCGATCGGGCGAGCTTTCGGCTCGAAACGTTGAGCGAACAGTTCCCGCTGTTCGGCGTTCCCGCCGGCTTCACGCGACAGAGTTACTTGCGCGCGCTGACGCTGGAGGGGGCAGCGCGCCGCTACGGCAACCCGCTCTCGGTTGCGGCGGAACGTCAACTCGAATACGAGTTAGGAATTATCGCTAAGCTCGATCTCGCCGGTTACTTTTTGATCGTCTGGGATATCGTTCGCGCGGCCAACGAAATGGGCGTGCTCTGTCAGGGGCGCGGATCGGCGGCGAACTCTGCGGTCTGTTACGCATTGGGGATCACCGCTGTCGATCCGGTCGGGATGAATCTGCTCTTCGAGCGCTTTCTC
>JAKBCP010000238.1 GCA_021807645.1 bacterium | reverse complement strand
ATTTATCGGTATTCATAATGTCGGGTTGGTTTTTTTCGCCTTGGCAACGAGTATTGCCGTCGTGATCGCTCATCGAAGCCTCATCGCCAATGCGATAGGATTATTGGCGCTGGGGAGCACCGTCTCGCTCGCCGCGGTGGTGTTCGTTCCGCACGTACCGATGAGCGCCGAGCTCGCCGATACTTTCGATGCACTTCTGGCGACGCTCGTAGGGCTTGCAATCGCGCGCGAGATCGCACGGGAAAATCCGGAGCTCGATGTGCGCGGGATGCGGGAGCTGCGCGGATGATCGTGGCGTTGACGCTCTTCCCGTTGCTGTCGTTCGGGATAGCAGCGATTCCCCGACGGCGTGCATACCGTATCGCGTTACGCAACGTGTTCGCTATCGGAACGGCAATCGCCACCTTCGCTCTCGCCGCGCAGCTCGACGAACTCTCGGCGATCTTCGCATGCCTGGTTTCGACGGTCATGGCGTTGGTGGTCATTTTCTCCGGCGGTCTCTTCCCCGAACCGGCGCGAGGACATCAGGCGCCGTGGTCGCGTCCGCCCGCCTTTTTTCTCCTCGTCGGCGCTTTCTGGAGTGCGATGCTCGTTGCCGTGACGGCGACGACCTTCGTCGGCCTTTGGGCCGGAATCACCGCAACGACGCTGGCGACCACCTTCCTCGTCGCACATCTCGGCGGGCGCACCGCACTAGAGGCGGCTTGGAAGTATCTCATGCTCTGTAGTTTCGGCATCGCCGTTGCATTGATCGGCGCTTTCATGCTTGCCCGCGCTGCCGGCGATCTCGGCACGGTCGCCGGCGACCGATTTGCTTGGAGCGTTCTCGCGCTGCACGGCGCTCAACTCGACTCTCCGCTCGCGCGCACCGGGCTCTTGCTGATGCTCGTCGGCTTCGCCACGAAAGCAGGCTTGGTGCCGATGCACGCTTGGCTTCCCGATGCGCACGCGAAGGCGCCGGCGCCGGTGAGCGCGATGCTCTCGGGGCTCCTCGTTTCGTGTGCCTTCTACGCGCTCATACGCGTGCAGGGTGTGGCGCTGCATACGAATGCTTCGGATCTCTTCGAGCTGGTATTACGCGGTGCGGGCGCGCTTTCGTTGTTGCTCGGTGCTGCGTTAATGCTCGCGCAACGCGATATCAAGCGGCTGCTCTCGTATTCGACGATCGAACATGCCGGTATCGTGGCAATCGCTCTGAGCCTCGCGACGCCGCTCGGGTACTTCGTCGCCATCTACCATCTCCTCGACCACGCGTTGGTAAAATCGCTCGCCTTTTTGAGCGTCGGCATCGTTCAGCACGAACAGAGCACGACATCGATGGGACATCTGAAGGGGTTGCGCCGAGATGCCGGCGGGCGATCGCTGCTGCTCGCTGCAGTCGGGCTCGGCGGGCTACCTCCCGGCGGACTCTTCATTTCCGAGGTGCTGCTCGTGGTTGCCCTGGTGAGCGCCGGCGAGTATTGGCTCGCGCTCTTCGCCGGGATTGCGTTATTGCTCGGGTTTGCGGCGCTGTTGCGCTTTGCGCTCGAGAGCGCTGCGGGAGCGCCGAGCGTTCCGGCCGTCCAGCCGGAAACGCGCCCGCTGCTCGGTTTTTCGAAAATCGCTCTCTGGTGCGTCGGTGCCGGAGCGCTTGCGTTTGCGGTCTTTCCATTTCTCCCCCAAGCTGCCCGCCTGCTCGAACTCTCCCGGAGCTTGGCTTCCGGTGGTTAGAAACTATCGCGAGCGCTTCGTGGCGGCGCCCGAGCTCGATAGCGCCGTGGAGGAGATGCTGTGCGTCGCGCTGCCCCTAGGCTGTTACGCAACGCAACGCACCGTGCGAACCCTCTTTCTCTCGAAAACGGGCGTACTTGCGTTACGTACGCCTCTCGAACGCGACGAGAACTGGAAGTCGCTCGCTGCTCGCTACCCGTTTTTTGCCAATCACGAACGCGAGATGCAAGCGTTACAAGGAATCGCCGTCCAATCGAGCCCCGACGAACGGCCGCTCTATTTCTCCTCCAATGCAATTCCCGAGGCGATTGTCGTCGAGGGCAAGGGGATTACCGAAGCGGTCGTCGGCCCGGTCCATGCCGGGATCATCGAGCCGGGGCGTTTCACGATCGCTACCGGTGGAGAGAGCGTCGTGCATATCGACGCGCAGCTTTCGTACGCGCATCGGGCGCTCGAACCGTGGTTCGAGGGCCAAGACGCGCTCGCGCTCGCTCCCCATATCGCTCGAATATGCGGCAACTGTACCGTCGCTCGCTCCTGGGCCTATGCCCGAGCAATAGAGGAGCTCGCCGAGATCGAACTCGACGAGCGAACGGAATTCGCGCGGCTCGTGCTCGCCGAAATGGAGCGAGTGCACGTGCACCTTTTCGATCTCGGCAATATCTCCGCAGGCGCGGGATACGGAAGGGGCACGACGGCTGCGTTGGGATTACGCGAACGCATCAATCAGCTCAACCGTGTAGCGAGCGGACATCGTTTACTCTTCGACAGTATTATTCCCGGCGGCGTAAAGGACGGCATCCTCGCCGATCCCGAGAGCATCGGCAAAACACTGCGCGAGATCCGCGATGACGCAGCGCGCTTCTGCGATGCACTCTTTGCGAAGCGTTCGGTGCTGAGGCGCCTCGAGGGGGCAGGGATCGTTGAAGGAGCGACGGCGCGTCGCTTCGCCGCCGTGGGGCCGAGCGCGCGCGCCTCCGGGGTCGAGAGCGATGTCCGTGCGATCGCTCCGTACGGAGCCTATCGAAACTTCGCCTTTTCCGAAGAACGCGCGAGTGCCGGCGACGTTGCCGCGCGCAGCGAGATGCGGGCACGCGAGATCGAGCGCTCCTTCGATCTCCTAGAACGAGATCGGA
>JAKBCP010000237.1 GCA_021807645.1 bacterium | reverse complement strand
CCATTGGGTTGGGCGGTCCCGCCGCTCGCGAAGTTTCCCGAACACGCGCCGAGCAGCAGCGTGAGTGAAGCGGCGAGGGCGGCCGAGATCGTTCTAGCGCTCACGAACGGCGTGCCTCGATCTCCAACCGTAGTTCCTCGGCGAAGGCTTGCGGGGTAATGCTGCGTTTCGTTTCGACTCCACGTTGATTGACGTTGACGGTTCCGTCGGCAAATTCTTGTTTTCCGACAACCAAAATATAGGGCACGCGTTGCGTTCTCCAGTGACGAATTTTGTAGCCGATTTTTTCGTTGCTCTCGTCGACTTGTACGCGATAACCCCGTTCGTGAAGCGAACGGGCGACCGAACGCGCGTAATCGAGTTGGTGCTCGGAGATCGGCGCCACAACGGCTTGGATCGGCGCGAGCCAGGTCGGGAATGCGCCGCCGTAGTGTTCGATGAGGATGCCGAAAAACCGCTCCATGGAGCCGGCGAGCGCGCGGTGAATCATCACCGGGACGTGCTCGTTCCCATCGCTACCGCGATATTGAAGATCGAAACGTTGCGGTAGGACGAAATCGACCTGTACCGTGCCGAGTTGCCATTTTCGACCGATCGCATCGCGCACGTTGATATCGAGTTTCGGGCCATAGAATGCGCCACCGCCGTCATCGACTTCGTAAGCGACGCCTTTGCTTGCCAGCGCGGCGCGAATCGCGTTCTCGGCGATCTCGTCGGTCTCGACGCGATCCTTCGCTTCGCGAGTCGAAAGAACGTACTGAAACTCATGAAAGCCGAACGCATCCATGAGGCGGAGCGCTTCATCGAGCGTTTGTTCGAACTCCGATTGGAGCTGATCCGGCATGCAGAAAAGGTGGGCGTCGTCCTGCGTGAAGCCGCGAACGCGCGTGAGGCCGTGCAGTACGCCGCTACGTTCGTAGCGATAGACCGTTCCGAATTCGGAGTAGCGAATCGGTAATTCGCGGTACGAACGCGGCTTATCGCGATAGATGAGGATATGCCCGGGGCAGTTCATGGGCTTGAGGCGAAAGCGCTGCTCCTCGACTTCGAGCGGACCGAACATATTCTGCGCGTAATTGTCGAGGTGCCCTGAAATTGCGTAGAGGCGCTCGCTCACGATGTGCGGCGTCACGACCGGCTGATAGCCGCGCTCGCGCAGTCCGTCGCGAATAAACTGTTCCACGATTCCGCGCACCGTCGCGCCCTTCGGGTGCCAGAAAATCAAGCCGCCGCCGGCCTCTTCTTCGATGGAAAAGAGATCGAGCTCGACCCCGAGCTTGCGATGGTCGCGTTTTTGCGCTTCCTCCATCTGCGCGAGGTAGGCGTCGAGCTCTTCCTGCGTCGGCCAGGCCGTGCCGTAGATGCGCTGCAGCATCGCGTTTTTTTCATCGCCGCGCCAATATGCGCCGGCGACCGAGGTGAGCTTTAGTGCGCCCAGATCGCCGGTGCTCTCGGCATGTCCGCCGCGGCAAAGATCGGTAAAGGCGCCGATGGTATAGAGCGTGATCGGTTCGCCCTCCGGAATCGCCTCGGCAAGCTCGACTTTGTAGGGATTACCTTTGAATCGAGCGATCGCTTGTTCGCGCGTCACGCGCTCGCCGATCATCGGGTAAGCGGCGGTGACGATCTCGCGCATTCGTGCCTCGAGTCGCTCGATATCCTCAGGCGTAAACGGCGTCGCGCGGTCGAAATCGTAGTAGAAGCCGTTCTCGATCGCGGGGCCGATGGTCGGCTTCGCGTCGGGGAAGCAATCTTGCACCGCGTACGCAAGAACGTGCGCGGCCGTATGGCGGAGAGCGGCGAGCGCCGCTTCGTGCGCCTGGTCGTTATCGGGCATCCCTGCGGGTTCGGCGTCGATGGGGGGGCTGGCCTTGCGCCGCCGCCTTAATCACTCTTAAGAGTTCCATAAGCCGGTGTTTACCAGCGGGTTGTACGATCTCGGTGAGGGTGCGCGAAGGCGGACCCGAGCGTTGTACCGCACTTGTCATTTTTAACGAAGGGAACTACATGCGTAAGTTAACCGCCGTCGCTCTTGCAGCCGTGTTCGCACTCGGCTCGCTCGCAGCGGCGCGGGCTGCGACGCCGATCCTCGAGACCGGCTCGTCGCTGCTCTATCCGTTGATGAATATCTGGGTTGCTTCGTACCAGGCGAAGAACCATGGCGTCCAAATCACGACGCAGAGCACCGGCAGCGGCACGGGCATCTCGCAGGCGATCGCCGGCGTCGCACAGATCGGCGCATCGGATGCCTACATGGGGGATCCGCAGATGCGCGGACACCGCATGCTCAATATTCCGCTTGCGATTAGTGCCCAGCAGATCAATTACAATCTTCCGGGGCTCAATAACGTGCACTTGCACCTCTCGGGTCCGGTCCTCGCCGGCATCTATATGGGCCGGATCAAGTACTGGAACGACCCGCAGATCAAGGCGCTCAATCGCCCCTACGCCGGCCGGCTCCCGCACCGGACGATCATTCCTATCCACCGTACCGATGGATCGGGCGACACCTTCATTTTCTCGCAGTATCTCTCGTTCACCACGCCGATGTGGAGCCACGGCCCCGGCTACGGCACCTCGATCAGCTGGCCTTCGGTCTCGACCGCGGTCGGCGCGAACGGCAACCCCGGCATGGTGCAGGCCTGCAAAGCGACGCCGTACTCCATCGCCTACATCGGCGTGAGCTTCATCAACGAAACGAATAAGGCCGGACTCGGCTACGCGCTCCTCAAGAATCGCGCCGGACGCTTCCTCGCCCCGACCGCTTCGACGATCGGTTCGGCTGCGGCGGCGATGTACTCGAAGACCCCGCGCGACGAACGCATCTCGCTCGTTTTTGCTCCGGGTG
>JAKBCP010000236.1 GCA_021807645.1 bacterium | reverse complement strand
GATCATGCCGTACGTGCGCGAGCATGCCTTCGAGATGGATGAAGCGGTGATGCGCGCGCATATCGGTCTCTACGTCAACGAGTACACCGTCGATCTCGGAGCCGATGGAGTGCTTGCCGTGGAGGAGCTATTCGCGCGCGGGCGCGGCGCAGGCATCCTGCCCGACGACGCGAACGCCGCGTTTATCGCATGAATATCAGAGCCGTCGCCGCATCGCTTGCATTACTCGTCTCGGTCACCGGTTTCGCCGCGATACCGCGCGCAAAAATCGTCCTCGGCGACGAAGTCTTTCTTCGCTCCACCTGGCACGATCTTCACGGTCGGTGCGTCGGCGTCGTGACCAATCAGACCGGCGTTACCTCGCAACTCGTCAACATCGTCGATGCCATTCGCGAAAATCCGCATATCTGCATCAAGGCGATCTATTCGCCCGAGCACGGTCTCCGCGGAGACCAACTCGCCGGGAAGTTCGTTCCGTCCTACCGCGATCCGCGCACGGGGCTGCCGGTCTATAGCCTCTACGGGCCGCAACGCATGCCGACCGCAGCGATGCTACGCGGCGTCGACGTGTTGCTCTTCGATATCCAAGATGTCGGCGATCGCGCCTACACCTATATCTCGACGATGGCCGAGGTCATGCGCGCAGCCGCACGCTATCACAAGAGCGTTTGGATACTCGACCGCCCGAACCCGATCGGCGGCGAGATCGTCGAAGGGCCGGTGCTCGATCCACGGTTCCGTTCCTTCATCGGTCTTTATCCGATTGCGATGCGCCACGGGATGACGATCGGCGAGCTCGCGGAGATGTTCAATAACGCCTTCGGCATTCACGCCCACTTACGGGTTGTAAAAATGATCGGCTGGCGTCGCTCGATGCTGTGGAACCAAACCGGGTTACGCTGGGTGGAGAGCTCGCCGAATATCCCAACCTGGCAGACGACGCTCGTCTATCCGTGCACCGGGCTGATCGATAACGGCGGCATCAATAACGGCGTCGGCACCGCAAAACCGTTCTTCTATGCCGGTTATCTCAATATGCCGGCGTACGCCTATGCGAGCGCTTTGAACGCGCGACACCTTCCGGGCATCTATTTTCGCCCGGCGGCATGGTCGCCGTTCTTCGGCTTCTGGCGCGGCCGCGAACTCTCCGGCGTCGAGCTCTACGTCACGCATCCGCACCAATTCCGCAGCGTTGAGACGGCGGTGGACTTACTGGTCGCGGGGCATCGTTTGATGCCGCACCTCCGGATCAATGCGCGCGGGATGGATAACGATTGGGGCACCGACGCGGTGCGGATCGGCTTGGAGCGCGGCGAGAGCGCGCGGCAGATCATCGACTCGTGGCAGCCGGCGCTCGCGCGCTTCATGAAGCTCCGCGCAAAGTACCTGCTCTATCCGAATTAACCGCTTCTCGCGACGCTAGTCGTCGTTCCGGCGCGTTCTTAAAAAATTCAACTGCCACAGATGGATGAAGCGTTGCAGCTCTTCTTGCACCGGAGGCGGCGTATCGACGAACGCCATCCCATACGCGAATTTCTTCATTGCGATATCGTAGAACGGAGCAAGCGCTTTGCTGCGCAGACGCATCGGTTCGAAGCCCGGGGGACGTTCGCGAACCGTTTCCGGGCGCAGCCCGAACGGCGTCTGTTTGAAGACCTCTTTCTCGACGGTCATCTCTTCGAGAAAATCGGCCGGCAGTTGGATGTCGAGGTGCAACAACGACCCTTTGATCAAGTCCTCGTCGGTGACGAGGCGCAAGCCGCCGGCCGAGAGATCGTTGGCAAGCGCCGAACGTCGTCCTTTCCGGCCATCGAGCTCGTAGAAGACTTCGAACTCGACCGGCATGCGGAACGCAGAGCGCTTCTGCTGCACGCCGGGCTGTGCGCGAAGCATGCTCTTCGTCGTCGGTTTCTTCTTCTTCCCGAACATGAACATTTGCCGTCGAGCCGTTAAGCCGGGCAGGCTACTCTTCCTGCATGCCCAAACACCCGGAAGAGAACCGTGTTAATCGAACGACTGATCGAAGCGCTGGGCGCGGATGCCGTCAAGACCTCGCCGGAGGATCTTGCATGTTACTCCTTCGACGCCTACAGCCAGGGCGTGCTGCCGAGTGCCGTCGTTCTGCCGACCTCCGCAGCGCAGGTCAGCGCGGCGGTCAAGATCGCCCGCGATCTTGAGGAACCCCTCATTGCCCGCGGCTCCGGGACCGGGCTCTGCGGCGGAGCGACGCCGTTGCGCGCCGGGGTCGTCCTCTCGTTCGCACGAATGAACCAATTGCTGGAGCTCGACATCGAAAACCGCCGGGCGCGCGTCGCACCGGGGCTCGTCAATCTCCAACTCAGCGAACGCATCGCATCGACCGGATTTTTCTACGCACCCGATCCCGCCTCGCAGCGCGCGAGCACGATCGGCGGAAATATCGGTACGAACGCCGGTGGCCCGCACTGCCTCGCGTACGGGACCACCGTGAACCACGTACTCGCACTCGAGATCGTCGACGACCGCGGCGAGTGCTTCACCACCGCAGTCGACGATCTCGGGTACGACCTCACTGCACTGATGGTCGGAAGCGAGGGGACGTTGGGAATCGTCACTTCGGCCTGGGTGCGGCTGCTGCGCATTCCAGCGACGACCGGCGTCTGGCTCGCCGCATTTCCGAGCATCGAGAGCGCCTCGGAGGCGGTGAGCGCGATCGTCGGTGCGGGGATCGTTCCGACTGCACTAGAGATGATGGATGCGACGATCGTACGTGCCGTCGAAGAGGCCTACTCCGCCGGGTACCCCGCCGATGCCGCTGCAGTGCTGCTCGTCGAATCCTCCGGCGAACCCGAAGAGGTTGCAAATGCGGAT
>JAKBCP010000235.1 GCA_021807645.1 bacterium | reverse complement strand
GCATTCACGCGAATCTTGCGCGCGGTGAGTTCGATGCTCAGCCCGCGCGTAAATGCCTCGATGGCGCCTTTCGACGAGGCGTACGGCACGACGTTTGCGGTGGTCGCATGCGCGTGCACCGAACTTAAATTGACGATCGCGCCGCCGTCGTTCATATGCGGTACGCCATATTTGCAGAAGTAGAAGACCGATCCTAAATTCGTCGTGATGACGTGAAAGAAATCCGCTTCGGCAATATCGACGATCGGAGTAAACGTCATCATTGCGGCATCGTTGACGATGGCGTCGATCGGCCCGTAAGCCGCTACCGTTTTCGCAATAACGTTCTGTACTTGCGCTGAATTTCCGACATCGACTGCGAGTGCGAGCGCCGTCCCGCCGGCGGCGACGATCGCATCGACGGTCTTCTGCGCCGCCTCGACGTGCAGATCGGCAACGACGACGCGTGCGCCTTCACGAGCGAATTGCAAGCAAGCGGCCATTCCTATTCCCGAGCCGCCGCCGGTGACAATGCAGGTCTTCTTCGCAAATCTCATCATGTTTGCTGCCTTCTGCCCGCACCCGCATCGCTCCGCCTTGCACGGCGGAGCTCTCGAAGCCACGGCGAAGCTTCACCCGATGAGCGAGCGCATGCATTTCGGAGTCGCAACGGCGGACCACCAGTGCGAGGCCTATGACGGCAACGACGATATTCGCGACCTCTGGGAGCGTTCGCGAGGGCTCACCGAACGCGGACGAGCGACCGATTTCTGGAATCGTTATCGCGAAGATGTCGACCTTGCAAAGGGTTTGGGTTGCACGATCTTCCGCCTCTCGCTTTCGTGGGCGCGCCTCGAGCCCGAGCCGGGGCTTTGGAGCGATGCGGCGTTCGCTCACTATCGCGAGCTGTTGGAGTACTTGCGCGCGGCCGGCATGCAAACGGTCGTAACGCTGCATCATAACACCTGGCCGCTCCACGTTCAGGCTGCAGGCGGCGGAGCCGGCATGCTCGATAAGGGCTTCCCCGATCGCGTCGCCGACTACGCGCAGCAGGTTGCACGCCGCCTCGGCGATCTCATCGATTACTACGTCACGCTCAACGAGCCCAATCAGCTCGTCTACGGCTTCATCAAGGGTTTCTGGATGCGCGCCTACCCGATGCCGCCGGGGCAGCCGCCCGAGACGATTCCCGAAGAGCAGATGGATGCGGTGCTGCGCCTGATTCCCAACTTGCTCCTCGCGCATGCCCGCGCGCGCGCGGCGATTCGTGCGATCGTCCCGACGGCGAAAGTCGGCGCGAATCCGCTCGTGCTCGGGCTTCCACGCTGGATACAGAAGCTGGTCGACCGAAGCGCGACGCATGCAAAATCACCCGCGCAACTTCGCAAACATGCGTCGCGGATCGTGCAAGCCGGCATCGTCGAGAACGGCCGCGTCGATTGTTCGGTCGCACAAATTGCGATCACGCACGCACGTATGGAGCAAGTCCTTTTCTCGGAACCGTATTTCGTTACGCACGCCGCCGCGCTCCATGCCAAGAACCTTGCGCTTCCCGCATCGTTTGCAAACTGGAAAGTGACGCTTGGTGTGCTTGAGAGTTCGGAGGCTTCGGAGAGCGTCGGCGCACGCTTTCCCGATGCGACGGTCCGCTACTTTGCCGATATCGCGTCCGCTCTCGAAGCGTTGCGCGCGGGAAGCATCGCGCTGCTCTACAGCGACGAAGCTCTCGTCGCTCCCTACGCAACCGAGGACCGAGCGATCGCGCGCCTTCCGGGGTATGTGCGCCATTACGCCGTTGCGGTGCCGCCCGGGCACCACGCACTGCTCGATGCGATCGATCGAGCGATCGAAGGCGTGCGGCAAGAGCACCCCGAGATGCCGCACGCCCACGGGCGCGCGACGGTGAGCCACATCGGACGCACTGCGCCCGTGGCGCCGCCCGATCCGCAGCGCGAGATCGGCGCCTCGGTGGCGCAGATCCGCAAGCGCGGACGCATTCGTATCGGCATTCATCCCGGCGTGCCGGGGCTCTGCGAAGTAGACGGCCGCGGGGGATATCGGGGCATCGAGATCGATCTCGCGAACGCCATCGCGCGGGAGGTTTTACAAAGCGATACTCCGGCGATCGATTTCGTCGTGCTCCGGCAGAACGAGCGGATCACCGCGACGCGTTCGTGGTTGCAAATCTTCGATAAGTGGCGTCGTACCCTCGCAATGTTCGGAACGCTGATCGGAACGAATTGGTGGAACCTTGCGATGCTTGGGAAGCTTCCCGAATTTCTCTGCCCCCGCGAATGTATCGGCGCGCTCGATTTCGTCGGCCTCGACTACTACTGGGGTGTTCCATCGATTTGGCCGAGCGAGCTACAACGGCTCGGTGCTGCCGCGGAATGTCGATACGCGCAGGCGCCGGTATGGCCGGGTGAGCTCGAGCGCATCTTACGCCAAGCACACGAGCACTTTCCCGATAAGCCGATCGTGGTTATCGAGAACGGCTGCGTGACCAGCGCCGATGGTTTCTCGCGCGCGGCATACCTCGCCGCGCATATCGACGAGGTCGACCGAGCGATCGATGCGGGGGTACCGGTTGCAGCGTACCTTTGCTGGAGCATCACCTCGAATCGCGAATGGGGCCTACCGTTCGACGATAACAGTGATTTTGGGCTCTATCACATCGATCTCGATAACGATCCGGAACTGCGACGCATTCCGACCGATGCGAGTTCTCGCTATGCCGAAATTATCGGCAAGCATCGCCCGTCGGCGTAAGCGCTTGTATCATCTCCGGGTCGATGAGAATTTCGTCGAGAGATCGCGCGAGCCGCACGCGACCGAAACTTTCGATCGTAAGTAGGTCGTCGTCGAGCATCCG
>JAKBCP010000234.1 GCA_021807645.1 bacterium | reverse complement strand
ATTGGTCGGCGGCTTCCACACCGAGTACTCCGGACTTCGCTTCGGATCGTTCTTTATCGCCGAGTACGTCAATATGCTCACAGTCTCGTGCATTGCAACGTTGCTCTTCTTAGGCGGCTGGAACGCGCCGTTCGGCCTCACGTTCTTACCTGGACTCGCCTGGTTCGTCGTAAAGGTCGGAGCGTTTATGTTTTTCTACATGTGGCTGCGAGCGACGTTGCCGCGCTTTCGTTACGACCGACTGATGACGTTTGGTTGGAAAGTGCTGCTGCCGTTAGCCACGCTGAACCTCGTCGCCACCGCGGCGTGGGTCGCGCTGCACTAAGGCGGGAACGATCGAATGCGAAAACATCTCTTCAACGTCGGCGCGATACTCCAAGGGTTGGGGATCACGTTCAAATACATGTTCGTCAAGCGACCGACGGTCGAGTATCCAAGCGTCAAAAAGCAGCACGCGCCGCGCTTTCACGGCCTGCACGAGTTGCGTCGTTATGCCGACGGGAAGGAGCGGTGCATCGGCTGCGAGCTCTGCTCGAGCGCTTGCCCGGCCAACGCGATTACCGTGATCGGTGCCGAGAACGCACCCGACGCGCGCGTCTCCCCGGGGGAACGGCACGCGGCACGGTACGAGATCGACGAGTTACGTTGCATTTTTTGCGGCCTCTGCGAGGAGGCGTGCCCGACCGATGCAATCGTCCTGACACCGCGCTTCGAGATGGCCGATTACCGTCGCGGCGCTTTCGTTTATTCGAAAGACCGTCTCTTGGTGCCGAGCGATGCCGGCGTGGGAACGCCGCCCGACGAACGCCCCAACGGTATTCCCGCCGATCTCGGCCGGGTCGCCGAAGTGAAGTCGACGATGAGCGTCGACCGTGGTTATTCCGCGACCCATCGCGGTGAAGTGCTTAAAACCGAACGAAAGGGGTTGGCCGGGTGATTCCCTTTTGGATCATTGCTGCAGTTCTGGTGATCAGCGCGCTCTGGACGGTGACCGCACGGAAACCGATCTATAGCGTCGTTTCGTTGTTGCTGAACTTTGCGGCCCTCGCGACGACGTACCTGATACTCCATGCCGAGTTTCTTGCGGTCATGCAGATCATCGTCTATTCCGGAGCGATCCTGATGCTCTTCGTCTTCGTGATCGCGCTCCTCAATAGCGGCATCGCACCGATCGTGTTGGGGCGCGACCGCGTCCCGGTAGCGCCGGCCGCCGCCGCCGCTCTCGCCGCGATCGCTTTCGTCGCGACGGCCATCGCGGCCGTTCACGCACCGGCGATCGTCCCGCTCGCCACGCATTCGCCGCTGGGAGCGGTCGGGCGCGCGAATGTCTTCGGCAGCATCGGTGATTTCGGTCAGGCGCTCTTCCTGTCGCGCTTGCTCCCCTTTGAAATCACCGCACTCATTTTAATGGTGGCGGTCGTCGGCGTCGTTCTGCTCGCCGGCGATCTCACGCCATACGTTCCAACGCGTCGTCGCGCCGAGCAGGCGCGCCGCGCACTACGCGAAGCGATCCTTCGGGAGGGTAAATAATGGCGACGTCCTTCGCCGGCGTGCCGATCTTCGATTACGAAGTGCTGGCTTCCGTGCTCTTTTTTATCGGTCTTGCGGGAGCGGTCGCTCGTCGGAACCCCCTGGTGATGCTGATGAGTATCGAGTTGATGTTCAATGCGGCGAACTTGGCGTTTATCGTTTTCGCCCGCGCATGGCTCAATAATGCCGGGCAGATCTTCGCCTTCCTCGTGATCACCGTCGCGGCGGCCGAGGCGGCCATCGCACTAGCGATCGTCGTCGTCGTCTTCCGCTCGGCACCGCAGGTCGATGTCGACGACGTTCGGGTGCTCCATGGCTAATCCCGAACACGTCATGGGCGTCGTCGGCAGCTACCCACTGCTCGTCACGCTCTGGTTGCTCCCGCTAGTCGGCGCACTGCTCTGTTGGGCGTTCGGCCCGCAGCTGAAACGCGCTGCAGGCTGGTTGGCGACCGCGATCGCTTTCGCTGCGTTCGCTCTCACGCTGGCTTCGTGGGGAGCGGGCACGCAGAGCCTCAACGGTGCGCTCGGCGCCGATCAACCGCTCGTCCGGTGGATGCCCGGCTTCCATCTCGGACTCTTGCTCGATCCGCTCTCGCTCTTGTGGGCCTGCATTATCACCGGCGTCGGCGCGCTGATCCATCTCTACTCCATCGGCTACATGGAGGGAGACTCCGCGTTCGCCAGGTTCTTCGCATACATGAATTTCTTCTTGTTCGCGATGCTGACGCTCGTGCTCTCCGACAACTTCGTCGGATTGTTGATCGGCTGGGGGCTCGTCGGCCTCGCCTCGTATTTCCTGATCGGCTTCTGGTTCTATAAACCGTCGGCGGTCGCCGCAGCACGCAAGGCTTTCGTTATCAACGTCGCCGGCGACGTCGGCATTATGTTCGCGATCTTTCTGATCGTGCAGAAGACGGGCTCGATCGGTTTCGGCAATGCCTTTGCTGCAGCCGATACCTATGGGCCGACACTGCTGCTGGCGATCTGCATCTCGCTCTTTATCGGCGCGGCGGCAAAATCCGCGCAGGTGCCGCTACATACCTGGCTTCCCGATGCGATGGAGGGCCCGACGCCGGTTTCGGCGCTCATCCACGCCGCGACGATGGTGACCGCAGGCGTCTATCTCATCGCGCGTTGTGCGCCGCTCTGGTCGCACGACGGGAACGCGCAACTGCTCGTCGGTACGATCGGCGGAGTGACCGCTCTGGTCGGAGCGGTTTTGGGAATGGTACAGTGGGATATCAAACGCATTCTCGCCTATTCCACGATGTCGCAGATCGGCTACATGATCATGGGCGTCGGGGTCGGGGCGTACGAAGCCGGCGTCG
>JAKBCP010000233.1 GCA_021807645.1 bacterium | reverse complement strand
GACGTGCGGAAAGTTGCGCAGAATCTGTTGGTAGAAATCGCGCCAAATCAGTTCCGATATCCACACCTCCAAGCTCGCACGTCGCTGCACGCTCGCACCCTCCATCGCCGCGTACGCATGCGCGACACAGGTACGAACGCCGATCGTTCCTGCGCGCAGATCCGGCGAGAGGCGCGAGGTGCCGTCGACCGCGGGGAGATCGCGCTGCACTGCATAGGCATCGCTCGATCCGCCGGCCGCGAGAAAGCGGTCGAGGCGCGCGCGCGCGCTCGCCTCGCCGCAGGTCGGATAGGCCGCCGACGATGCGTGCCCGTAGGCTTCGGGTTCGGGAAGCGCGCGCGTCGTCCCGACCTCGGCACGCGCGAGCAGTTTCTTTGCGCTCGCGCGATTCGATTGCACCGGTAGCCGCGGCGCCAAGGTATGCTGGTCGAGCCAACGGCGCTTATACGGCGTGAAGACCTTATAGGGCGCACCGCTCTCGGTGCGGACTTCTTCGGCACCGAAATAGACATGATCGAGCGAAGCGTGCACGGCGATTCCCGCTGCTTCAAGCGCCGTGCGCACGCGCTCGTCGCGCTCGATTGCATCGGGTTCGTAATCTTCGTTGTAATAGACCGCTCCGGCACCGATGCGCGACGCAAAAGCAACGAGTTCTTCGGCGAAATCGCCTTCGAGCAGCGCGAGGTCGCTGCCGCGCTCGCGTAGTTCGGTGCGAAGCGCCGCGAGCGCCGAAAAGAACGCCTGCACCAGCGGCGCCCCCATGCGCTCGCTCCGCAAGAGCACCGGATCGAGTACGAACGCGAGCGCTACCTCATCGCTCGCCCGCGCCGCTTCGGCGAGCGCGACGTTGTCGCGCAAACGCAGGTCGCGACGCAACCAGAGGATACTGCGCCGAGGAGTGCGCCCGGCGGGGCGGAAGGCACGCGACATGGATGCCACCTTTGCCGCGAGCGAGCTCCGAATCCCGCTGAAGCACCCCTTCAAAATCACCCGCGGAGAATCGACCTTCGCGCGCTCGGCCCTGCTGCGCATGTCGTACGACGGGATCGAGGCGCTCGGCGAGAGCGCGCCGATCGCTCGGTACGGTGAATCGGTCGAATCGATTCTCGCGTTTTTCGCTACGTATCGGGCCGAAGCCGCGTCGCCGTACCGGTTAGAAGAATTGCTGCCCGCAACGATACCGCCCGCCGCACGCTGCGCGCTCGACATCGCGCTGCACGATTGGATCGGCAAGGCAACGGGGCTCCCTCTCTACGAGTTTTTCGGCCTCGATCCCAGCGCGACGCCGACCACCTCGTTTACCATCGGCATCGCCGATCCGGAGAGTACGCTACGGAAGGTCGACGAAGTGCGCGAGCACCCGATTCTGAAAATTAAACTCGGGCTCGGGGCTTTGCACGAACAGGTCGCGACGATCGAAGCGATCCGCTCGCGATACACCGGAACGATACGGATCGACGCCAACGAAGGGTGGGATGTCGACGAAGCGATCCTCATGCTCGCCGAGCTCGCGCGGTTCGATATCGAGTTCTGCGAGCAACCGATTCCCGCAGGAAATCCAACCGGATTACGCGCGATCTCCGCGCGCAGCGCGATCCCCATCGTCACCGATGAAGATTCACGCGATGCCGCCGATCTTCCACGGCTCGCAGGTTGCGTCGCCGGGGTCAACGTCAAACTCGTCAAATGCGGTGGGCTCCGCGGCGCGCTCGCGATGATTCACACCGCACGTGCCCTCGGCTTGAAAGTGATGCTCGGTTGCATGGTGGAGAGCGCGATTCTCGCAACCGCTGCCGCGCAGATCAGTCCGTTGGTCGATTGGGCGGATATCGACGGCCCGTTCCTCACGCGGGACGACCCGTTCGTCGGGCTCGCCTACGAACGCGGAAAGCTCGTGCTCCCCAGCGGGCCCGGGCTCGGCGTCCGCGAAACTCTTGCCTCGTGATCCGTCGCTACGTCGTTCTCGCCCCGAATGCATTCGTTCAGAGTGCGAAGACCGCGCACGGCGTCATCGCCTACGGAAGCGATCCCGTCGTCGCCGTCATCGATCCAAGTTGTGCCGGGCGGCGCGTCGGCGATCTCGTGCCGCATCTCGCGCGCTGCGACGCGCCGGTCGTCGCATCGTTGTCCGAAGCGCTGGCGTTCGCGCCGAGCGCGCTGCTCGTCGGCACCGCCCCGATTGGCGGTGCGCTCGGCGATCTCCGCGCCGGCGTTCTGGAAGCGATCGAGGCCGGGCTCGATATCGTCAGCGGGTTGCACAGCATGCTCGCCGAGGATGAAGAGCTCGCAAGCGCGGCGAGAAAGCGCGGCGTACGGCTCTACGATCTGCGTGCCGTACCTGCAACGCCGGTCTTTTCCGGCGCCGCCTACGGAATTACCGCGCCGATCTTGCTGACCGTCGGCAACGATTGTAACGTCGGCAAAATGACTGTCTCGCTCGAACTCTGTGCGGCGGCGCGCCGCGCGCAGCGGCGATGGAACTTCGTGCCGACCGGGCAGACCGGCATCGCGATCGCCGGTTGGGGAATCGCCGTCGACCGAACGATCGCCGATTTCGCGGCGGGTGCAAGCGAACGTCTCGTGCTCGAAGCGGCCGAGCAGCAACCCGATGCCATCGTCGTCGAGGGACAAGGCGCCATCAACCATCCGGCGTACGCGCCGGTCACGCTTGCGCTGCTCTACGGCTGCGCGCCGGATGCGCTCGTGCTGGTCTGCATGCCGCACCGGACGAAGATCAACGCCTACGCCACGCCGACGCTGCCGTATCGCGAACTCATCCGGCTGCACGAAGCGCTGCTCGCCTCGGTAAAGCCGGCGAACGTCATCGGCATCGCGCTCAATACGCGCGGGCTCTACGAAGA
>JAKBCP010000232.1 GCA_021807645.1 bacterium | reverse complement strand
CGCGGCTACCAGCGAGCGCTGCAGATATTCCTGCGCTACCGGAAAATCGGTTGCAAGAAAGGCGAGCATCGTCGCCATATTGGGGGCGATCATTCCGGAGCCTTTGGCGATACCGCCGATCGTATAGCGTTTCGAATCATGATAGAACGCATACGCCGAGAGCTTCGGAACGCGATCGGTCGTCATGATCGCCTCGGCCGCATCGTGCGCCGCCTTCAAGCCTTCGTCGAGTTGTTCGACGCAGCGTTCCAGGCCGCGCTGCACGCGGTCGAGCGGAAGCGGCACCCCGATCACACCGGTCGAAGCGACAACGACTTGCTGCGGCAAGACTTCCAGCAAGGCGGCGGCCTGCGCCGCAGTTGCCCGCGCATCGCGCTCCCCACGGTCGCCCGTGCAGGCGTTCGCACAGCCTGAATTGCAAACCACCGCCCGCACGCCCAATCCCGACGCGAGATGTTCGTTGCTGATAACGATCGGCGCAGCCTGAACATCGTTGGTGGTCACCACCGCGGCGCAGGCCTGTTCGCGCTCGAAAGCAATCAACGCCAGGTCGCGCTTGCGCCGCTTAATTCCGGCATGAACCCCGCTCAAGCGCACGCCGGAAACGCTACCGATCCCTCCGCGCAGGGCGACGATACGTTCTTGCAGCTCAGGCTGCGACGGTGCGATCACGAAAGCCCTCCTCTTCGGGATACCCCAGCATGATGTTGATATTTTGCAGCGCCTGTCCGGCCGCGCCTTTACCGAGATTATCGATCGCGCAGATCAATCTGATCGTGTTACCGCAGATATCGACGGAGATTTCTGCATCGTTCGTTCCGACGACCGCCGCGACGCTCGGTGCGGAACCTGATTCTAGAATGCGGACGAACGGCGATCCGGCATACGCATCGTGGAGCGCGGCAACGACCCTTTGCCGCTCGGGTGCGCGATCGAGGAGCAGATAGACGTCCGCGAGCATGCCGCGTGAAAGCGGTACCACGTGCGGCGTAAACGTCAGCGGCGTCGTGCAACCGTGCGATGCGAGAATGCGCTCGATCTCGGGTTGATGCCGATGCCCGCTCAAACCGTACGCGCGAATATCCCCATCGACCTCGGCGAACATCGACGCGACCGCCGGCGTCCGCCCCGCCCCTGTTATCCCGCTCTTCGCATCGATGACGAGGGCGTTCGGAGGCGCGAGCGCGATGAGGGGAAGCAGCGGTAGCAACGATGCCGTCGGATAGCATCCCGGGTTCGCGACGAGTTCCGCCTCGGCAATCGCCGTGCGGTTCCATTCTGCAAGACCGTACGCCGCGCGTTCCTCGAAGCGAAAATCCGCCGAGAGATCGATGACGCGCGCGCCGCGAGCCAGAAAACTCTCCACCGCCTCGCGCCCAAAACCGTGCGCGCCCGCGGAAATCACGATATCGCCCGATGAGAGCGCCGCGATGATGCTTCCGCTCTCGGAAAAATGCAAGTTACTCCGGCGGAATGCGGGAAAGCTCTCCGCAAGCATCATCCCGGCATGGCTCTTGCTCTCGAGGGTTCCGACGCGCAGACGCGGGTGCCGTTCGATCCATTCAATCGCTTGCGCGGCGGCATAGCCGGCGGCGCCCCAAACGTGAACCGATGTCATCGTTCGCTCGCAATGGCGGCAAGCTCGCGCTCGAGAGCGTCGAGTGAGCGTCGAACGGCTTCGGGAGAGCTGGAGCCTTCGGTTGCCTTCGCACGAACGCTGCTGCGCGCATCGAGCGGAGCTGCGAGCGCCGTGCCACCGACCGCTTCGCCGAGCGCGAGCAGATCGCTCGCGTCGAACGAGCGCCCCTGTTCTTCGGCGAGCGCAACCCGCTCCCCGACCAAACGATGGGCGCGCCGCGCATCGATGCCCTGCAAGATGAGCGCATCGGCGTGATCGGTCGCAAGCGTATACCCGTGCGTCGCCTGGCGCTCCATCGTTGCGAGGTCGAATTCGAGGTCGGCGAATGCTCGCTCGAACGCAGAGAGTAGGGCATCGGCACGTTCGATCGCGTCGATCGCGCTCTGCTTACACTCCTGCAAGTCGCGATGGTACGAGAGCCCGACGGCCGCGCTCGCGCTCCATGCCGTTCCGGCGTCGTTTAAGACGCGCTGCGTGCCGGCGCGCACGAGTTCGAAGATATCCGGATTCCGCTTCTGCGGCATCAAACTCGAACCACTCGCCGACGCATCGCCGATACGCACGTAACCGACGATCGGCGATGCCCACGGAACGATGTCGGCGGCGATGCGGGCTGCCGGAACGCAGGCTCTCGCCCACGCATCGGCGCAGGCAAATAACGCATCGCGCGTCCCGACGGAATCGAGCGCGTTGCGAGAGGGCCTCGCAAAGCCGAGGTAGCGCGCCGCCGCCGCACGATCGAGCGGCAAGCAGCTCCCGGCGAGCGCCCCCGAACCTAACGGCATCATCTCCATTGCTTCACGGGCGACCGATGCAAAGCGTCGCGCGCCGCGTACGAACGGCTCGGCCGCGGCTTGCAGCCAGAAGGCGAGCAATATCGGCTGCGCCGGCTGGCCGTGCGTGGTTCCCGCCAGCACGCTTTCGTGCGCGAGCGCATCGCGTGCGCGCGCGGCAAGCGTGGCGGCTATCGCGCCGACGCGTGCGAGCCCGCCCCGCGCACGCGCCGCCGCATAGAGCGCAAGCGTCGTAGCGATTTGGTCGTTTCGGCTGCGACCGGCATGCAGCCAGGATCCCGCCGCTTCGTCGATCTCGCGGACGCGCGCGTCGATCGCTCCGTGAATATCTTCGAAGCCCTGCTCGCTCGCCCACGCAGCGAAACTCTCGGCCTCGATTTCGGCAGCGACCCGATCGAGTGCGCTCTCGAGTGCGGCGGCGACCTCCGGCGCG
>JAKBCP010000231.1 GCA_021807645.1 bacterium | reverse complement strand
CGATCTTTTCTCGTTCGCTTTGATGAGCAGTTGCAGATCTTGCCAGCGTTCGACGAAATCGCTGAACGACGTCGCCGAGAGCAAGACGCTGAGATAATCGGGCTCGCCATATTCGTAGATGCCGACCAGGCGCTTGCGTAAGAGGCCGTTTTGAAAAGCGAGCGATCGCTGCGCCGCCGCAAGCTGAATCGAATTCCACGAAATGCGCGCCTGTAGCGAGCGTTCTTGTGCGGAGAGCGCGCCGAGCTGCGAGCGCACCGTTGCCATCGCGGCGTTCGTCTCCGCGAGCTGCGATTTGAGGCTCTGTACGCGCGCTGAGACCGCGTTGAGGCGGGCGCGCTTTTCCTGCAGTTTTTTCGCCAAACCACCGGCTTTCGAACGCTCTTGCTGAATCCGTTGCTGAATCTGCGTATGGTCGGCGCCGACGAACGAGAGCAGCATCGCCGCCGCCAGAGCAAGAGTGGAGAAACGCTTCACGTGCGTCGCTTATCCTTCACGTATGCAGAGCCTTCGATCGATTTCGCGTATGCCTTCAACTCCGCGGCGATGAGACCGATCTGCCCGTAGTCGGTGAGTTTCCGGCGTTCGTTGGAGAGCGCGGCGATCGAGACCGACATCAGCGGCACGCGAATCGGTTCACCGCGCCGGTCGTGCGTCTCGACGTAGCCGGCCCGACGATCGCTCTCGGAGTAGAGCGAGCCGACCCGCTCGTCGAACTCTTCGAGAATAACCTGCGCGATCTCATCGCAGCGTTCGGCGGAGGTGAGGATGACGAAATCGTCGCCGCCGATATGGCCGAGCAAATCGCCGGGGCTCCCGCGTCGTCGCACGGCGTCGAGCGAGATCGAGGCGAGCATAACGATCGCGTCGTCGCCGCGCCCAAAACCATAGACATCGTTGAACGCCTTGAAGTTATCGAGATCGAGATAGAGCACGGCGAACGGCCGTCCGTCGGCGATGCGCCGACGCAGCTCCGCTTCGATAGAGATGTTTCCGGGAAGTCGCGTGAGCGGCGAGAGTGAAGAATCCGATTCGTGCCGGACGATGCGGGCGCGGACGCGCGCGAGTAATTCCGCCGGGCCGAAGGGCTTGGTGATGTAATCGTCTGCGCCCGCTTCGAAGCCGAGGATTTTATCCTCGGGCTCTCCGCGCGCGGTCAGCATGACGATCGGTACCGAAGCGACGGTAGGGTTGGGGTGAGCGCGCAAGCGACGCGCGGTTGCGAAACCGTCGAGCAGCGGCATGCGCACGTCGAGCAAGATCAGATCGGGCAACGCATCTTCGACCCGCGCGAGCGCGTCTTCGCCGTCGGTCGAGATCTCGACGTTATACCCCGCGAGTTCGAGATTCGTGGAGATCACGCGACGGAGCTGCTCGTCGTCGTCAACGACGAGGATGGTATGGCCGGCTGCCTCGGCGATGCGATTCATGTACGCAGGTAACGTCCGATCGAGAACCACGACGAGAGCGCGCCGATGGCAATGCCGACCAGCAACAATTGTAGGGCGATCGGCAGCAGTGCGATATGCGTGCCGTTGAGTTCCAGCCACGGGAGCGCAAGCGCGAGCTTCGACCACAGCGCCGCTTTCCCGATACCGAGGATCAGCAACGCAACGAGCGAGCCGAGTAGGCCGTGCAGCACGCCTTCGCAAACGAACGGCATGCGCACGTAGGTCGCGGTCGCACCGACGAGTTGCATGATGGCGATCTCGCGGCGGCGCGCGTAGACGGTCAGCCGGATCGTATTCGAGATGATGATCGCGGCGACGCAAAGCAAGGCGACGATGAGCGCGATGCTGACGCGTCGCAGCACCACGCCGAGCTGCAGCAATCGCCCCACGATGGTTTTCCCATATACGACATTGGCGACACCGGGCTCTTCGCGCAGCGCATCGGCGACCGCCGAGACTTCCGCCGGGTCGCTGACGCGAACGCGGAATTTATCGGGCAGCGGGTTCTGCGTGAGCATCGAAACGTCGATTGACCCCTGCGTCTGACGGCGCAGTTGCTTGAGCCCTTCTGCTTTCGGGATAAAGGTAAACGACGCGACGCGCGTATCGGCGCGCAGGACGTCGCGAAGGTGATTTTCCTGCGCGATCGTCGCGTTGGTATGAAAATAGACCGATATCTCGATCTGCTTGAGCAGCCGGTCTCCCACGCCCGCGAGCGTCAAGCGCACGAAGAGGAAGAGACCTAATAAAACAACGGTCACCGCGACGGTGCCGATCGCGGTGGCTTGCATGCCGGCGTTGCGCGTAAAGTTGCGCCCCACCTCACCCAGAAAGAACTTGACCTTGCCCCAGTCCAAGATAATAAAATCCCCGCTCTTCGTCGGTGAAAATGCGCCCGTCTTCGAGCCGAACGACGCGCTTGCGCATACGATCGACGACGGACTGATTGTGCGTCGCTACCACGACGGTGGTGCCTTTGGTATTGATGCGCAGTAACAGGTCCATAATCTCGGCCGTGTTTTCAGGGTCGAGGTTGCCGGTCGGTTCGTCGCAGAGCAAAAGTTTGGGATTATTGACGATCGCGCGGGCGATGGCGGTGCGCTGCTGTTCGCCGCCGGAGAGTTCGCTCGGAAACATGCGGCTCTTATGTGCGAGCCCGACGAGATCGAGGGTGCGCGGTACTTGCCGTTCGATCTCGCGCGTGTGCGCTCCGGTAACGTGCATCGCAAAAGCAACGTTTTCCCAGACCGTTTTGTCGTTGAGCAACTTGAAATCTTGAAAAATGACGCCGAGATGGCGCCGTAGCGAGGCGATGCGTGCGCCGCGGAGCTTGTCGACGCGGATGCCGTCGACGACGATCTCGCCGTGGCTGGGAATCGCGTCGTGATAGAGCAACTTCAACAGACTCGATTTCCCCGTTCCCGAGCTGCCGACGAGAAAGAGG
>JAKBCP010000230.1 GCA_021807645.1 bacterium | reverse complement strand
CGCCAGAGAATGCGCCCCGTCCTCGGGGAGAGCGCCAAACTCTGCGCGCGACGCATCGCGTGGGAGCAGACCGAGACGAACACGCTGCCCGCGGCGAGATTCGCCGAGGCCATCGTCGCGATACCACCGAGGCTGCGTTGCCAGAGCGCGTGGCCGCCGCGTAACGAGAGCGCGTACGCATGGGCATCGCCGTTGGCGAAAATAACACGCCCGCCGGCAATCGCGGGCGAGGGCATATCCTCGCCCGCCGTGCGAAAGGCCCACCGACGCACGCCGCTTGCCGCGTCGTAGGCGAGCAGATGATCGCCGGCCCGGCGCCCCCAGAAATCAATCGTCGTGCCGGTCGCCGCGCCGCCGGCGTACACGAAGCTCTTATTCGTACCGCCCGATGCGCCGTTGCGCCCGGTACCGAAAACAACCAACCCACCGCCAACGACCGGCGTACTCATCACGATATTATCGGCGCGATGCTTCCAGGCAACCGTGCCCGTCGCGAGATGCAACGAGATGAGTTCCCCGGAGAATGTGTCGAGAAAGATGCGGTTGCCGACGACCGCAAGGCCGCCGTTCATGCGCGCGCGCGCATCGAACCTCCACTGCGCGCGGAACGCACCGCGCTCGACGACCGCATTGTGCGCCGCGTTCTGCTGGTACTGCGGCCAGCTCCCCGCGAGTACGACGGCGTGCGTTGCGCTTCGCGCACAGGCGCAGAGCAGCGCCGCCGCAACGAATGGCGCACGCGCGCCGAACTTAAATCTCAACCTGCCGGATCGTGCGTGAATAAGTGTCGGTGAGGATGAGGCTCTTGAGCGCCGGATCGTAGACGGGCTGCGATGGGTTATAAAAGAGCGCCTGCGGGCCCAAGCCGTTGGCGAGGCCGAAGTGATGAATGCTCGACACAACACCTGCAACCGTCGTTACGACGCCCGAGAGCGTGACCTGCCGGATCGCAGCATTGTAGGTATCGGTGACGTAGAGATCGCCGTTATCGGAGTCGTAGGCGATCCCGCGCGGATCGTTGAACGTCGCGGTCGTCTTCGTGCCGTCGGCAAATCCGCAGATCGTCGGCGAGACACCCACGATCGTCGAAACGGTGTAGGGCGACGCGGTCGATATCTGACGAATCGCGCAGTCCCCGGAATCGGTTACATAGAGATCGCCGTTGGTGGGATCGAACGTAATCCCGGCGGGGTTGAGAAAGGTCGCCACGCTGCCGCTTCCATCGGTGTAGACGGGCCCACCATTAAAGGCGTGGCTGCTGCTGCTGCTGATACTGGGAGCGCTGCTGCTGGCGCTGCTGGCGCTGCCGGAGAACCCCAGAGAGCGCGATCCGGCGATGGTGCTCACGACGTACCCGGGAACCGTGATCGCTCGGATCTCCTGGTTGCCAGAATCGACCACGTAGAGCGTCCCGGTCGTGGGGTTTACCGTAATACCGATCACGGTTCGAAACTGCGCCAAGGTTCCGACGGCATTGTGGTTTCCGCATTTGGCGGTTGGAACAGCGCCCGCGACAGTCGTTACCGTATAGGGTGAGGCCGGGCTCACGGACCGAATCGCACAATTCCCCGCATCGGTCACATAGAGGTTCCCATCGGCCGGATCGTAGACGATTCCCTCGGGGCTGGAAAAGAGAGCGGTCGAACCGGGGCCGTCGGCGAACCCGCTCGAGCCCGCCGGAGGGGCGGAGCCGGCGATCGTCGTGACGACGCCTCCCGGGGTCACTTGGCGTATCGAATCGTCCGCCGAATCGGTGACGTAAAAATCGCCGTTCGCCGGATCGTACGCTACGCCTCGAGGTCGACTGAACTTCGCCGCAGCCCCCGTGCCGTCGGCATAGCCTGGCCCGGTCGAACCGGCGAGCGTGCTCACCGAAACCGTTGCGAGCAGCGAAAGATGGAACGTGACCGGGGTGCCGGCAAGCGCTGCAGCCGGCGTTGCAACGACGGCCAACGTTGCATCCCCAGGGGTCGTCGACGAAAGGGTATATTCATTCGGATTTGCGGTGGAGAGCGCGCTCACCGCGATCCCCGAACCACTGCTCGCGCCGGTGACGCTCACCTGCAGCGTCGGCGAACCGGGGCCGACGATCGGGTTGCCGTCGGCATCGAGCGCCTCGACGAGAATCGGCATCGATGTCGTGCCCTGCGCAGCAAGGAACATCAGCCCCGCCGTTGGGCTCAACGCCATCTTGGTTGCGGGGCCTGTGGGGTAGACGGCGATCGAGGCGGGAACGCCGGCGAGCACGACCGGCACGTTCGGGCTCTGCCCGGCAACGAACGTCACGCTCAAACTATTGATCGAGAGGCTATTCCCTGCGGCGTTGGGTTGGTCGAAGGTGTCGATGGTGACGGTGTGCGCACCGGCACTCGCGCTGAGCGTCACCGTGCAGAGCAAGGGGTACGCGGCACCGGCGTTCGAGCAATTCGGCGAACTCGGCGAAAGATTCTGCACCGTCGCCGCATTGCCGTCGATCGAAACGCTCACCGATTGTGTCGCAGGAGAGACGTACGCCGGGGCGCGCCCCGTAGTCGCGCTTTTCGGCGGCACATTCAGTTGCAATTTTACCGTTCCGATCGGTGCCGGGCCTGGAGGTTGCGAAGTTGGAACGAGCGACGAACCCGACGAGCCCGACGAGCCCCCTCCACCGCCGCAGGAAACGACGATAAGCGCAATACCGAGCGCGGCAAGCGGGCGAAGGATCGATCTCATAGCTGCACCTGCACGATTGAAACACTTCCTCTGTCTACAACATAGAGCGCGTTTGTCGTAGCGTCGTACGCGACGCCTATGGGAAAGCCAAACTGCGCGGAAAATCCGAAGCCGCCGCTCGACCCCCCGAAGCTCGGTGTCAGCGGATTCGAGCCGGCGATCGTGGTTACAATCCCTGCGGGGGTCAC
>JAKBCP010000229.1 GCA_021807645.1 bacterium | reverse complement strand
CGTCGGATCGTCCTGACGCCCCCGCAACGCGACGGACGCGTGCATCCGGCGGTACTCTTTGCCGCGAGTCTCTGCGAGGTCGACGAACTCTATGCCGTCGGTGGCGCGCAGGCGATCGCCGCCGCCGCCTTCGGCACGGCGAGTATCGCTGCAGTCGATAAGATCGTCGGTCCGGGCAATGCCTACGTGACCGAGGCGAAACGGCAGCTCTACGGAATCGTCGGTATCGACGGGCTTGCCGGTCCGTCGGAAGTGTTGGTGGTCGCCGACGCTTCGGCTTCCTCCGAACTCGTCGTCGCCGAACTCCTCGCCCAGGCAGAGCACGATGCTCGGGCACGCGTCGCCGTGCTGAGCGACTCATTCGAACTTTTGGAGAGTTGCGCGCAATTGCTCGAAGCGATCGACGTGGCGCATCTGCCGCGGGGGGAAACTATCGCCGCCGCGCTCGACGAAGGCGGCTTCCTGATCGAGGCAAAATCGAAGGGTGAGATCGCGGCAACCATCTCCGCGTTCGCTCCCGAGCATTTAAGCCTCCAGGTTGCAGATCCCGATTTCTACCTCGCGCATCTCCGTTGCGTTGGTGCGGTTTTCGTCGGCGAGTCAACCCCGGTCGCGTGCGGCGATTACCTGGCGGGAACGAATCACGTTCTTCCGACCTCGGGCTCGGCGCGGTTCGCTTCGGGGCTCGCGCTCGCGGATTTTCTGCGAACCTATAGCGTCGTGCAAAACTCTCGCGAACGCATGCGCGGCGATGCAGCGGCGATTGCGGCATTCGCCGCGTTCGAGGGGCTCGACGCGCACGCACAGAGCGCGCGCTTGAGAATGCAATCCTGAGCATCGATTACGTCGCGTTCGATCTCGACGGTACGCTCGTGGGACGAGATGCGCAGCTCTCGGATCGCGTGCGATCGTCGGTGACGGCGATGCTCGCGCAGGGCACAGCGGGCGGGGTCGTAACCGGGCGCATGTTTCAGGCGGCCCGGCCGTTCGTTATCGAACTCGGGCTCACCGCACCGACGATTTGCTACCAAGGCGCGTGGGTGGTCGATAACGCGACGCAAAAGCGTTTGTTCGATCGGCCGATCGCCCCGGATCTCGTACGCGAAATTCTCGAAGCATTCAACACCGAAGATCTGCATTTACAGCTCTATTCCGACGACCGATATTACTGCGAACGCAGCAATCGCTTTTCGGAGCTCTATGCATCCATCGCCGGCGTCGCGCCGGTGGTCGGGCCGTTAGGAGAGCGTTTTGCTCGCCGAGGCGCCACCAAGGCTGTCGTTATTGCCGATCCCGAACGTGCCGCCGAAGTGGAAATCTCCGCGCATCGTCTTTTTGGGGAGCGGCTCTATATTACGCGGAGCTATCCGGAGTTCGTCGAGATGCTCGATCCCGGAGTCGATAAGGGCAAGGCGTTGGCATTCGTAGTTCGGCACCTCGGGCTTTCGATGGATCGCGTCCTGGCGATCGGAGACTCGTGGAACGACCTGCCGATCCTGCGGCAAGCCGGGATCGGCGTCGCTATGGGAAACGCACCGCCGGAAGTGCGCGCGTGTGCCGATGCAGTCGTCGGTGACGTCGCCGCGGACGGCGTCTGCGAAGCGATCGAACGGTTCGTTCTGCGATGACGAGCGAGCGCACGAGTCGCCGTCGCGGGCGCCGGCCCCGGCTCCGTCCGTTTGCGCTGGTCGGGTTTTTCGCGCTGCTGCTGCTGACGGCGGCTTTGGCGTGGGCTGCTTCCTGGCGCGGGTTCCGGCCCGGGGGTATTATCGTACGCGGAAACAGCCGCGTCGCAACGGCGCGGATTCTTTCCGTCGCCGCGATCGATCCCCACGTCAATATCTGGTTACAATCGTCGGCCGGAATCTCCGCGCGGCTGATGCATATTCGAAGCATTGCGCACGTCGCGGTGCATCGCTCCCTTCCAAACCGAGTGACGCTGGTCATCGACCAGCGAATTCCGGCGGCGCGGCTCGTCGCCGATGACGGAACGTGTGCGGTCGACCGGCGTGGTTATCTGTTCCCGCTCCTGCCGCGCGACGGAGAGTTACCGGCGATCGTCGCCGATCGAGAACGCTGCGCAGCGCTTCGCGTTGCGCAGGGCTCGTCGACCATGCGTTTACTCTCCGTGTTAAGGCGCGCCGATGCCGCCGGGATCCGCTTTGCCGCTCTCTCGCTGGACAGGTATGGAGAAGAACGGGGGCTCCTTACCGACGGAACGCAGATCGCTATCGGCGACGGCACGCAACTCGACCGGAAATTCGCCGAGGTTCGCGCGCTCGAACGGCGCTTACGCGCCGCGTGGAAGCATATAAAAACCCTCGACCTTCGAGCTCCATCCACGCCGGTTGTCGTCGATGGGAAGAAGGCCGAGGGCGTCGGCGCGTTTTCGCTTAATGCGACGACAGGTCGAGATAAACGAGTACCTGACCGTTCGCAAGGGAAAACTTCATCGAATCGTTCGCGTGAAGTTTCGAAAAATCCACGGTTGGGCGCCCCGCCGCGAGCGTCGTCTCCAAACCATTTTGCATCGTCACCGTAACGTGTTTTGCGTCGACGACTTTGATGACTTTTGCGGTGTAGGTCCCATCGGGAATCATCGTTGCGCTGACGACATTCGCGGCGATCGCCGTTGCGCCGAGCGCAAGCGTGACGAGCATGGTGGTAAAAAACGTACGAATCTTCAAAGCGGGGTACCTTATCTTCAGGGGGTGTGAGGGGGCAGTAGTCTAGGATTCTAGCGCAAGTGCCGCCCGCTCATCAAGTCCCGCTTGCTGATTCGTCTCGCCGGCGATCCCGTGGGCGCCGTCGATTTCGAACTGATCGACGAGCTCCTCAAGTCCTCCCGACTGCTCCTGGAGCAGCAGCGCCTCCTCGGCTAGCCGCGTAGCCGCGTCGGCGTT
>JAKBCP010000228.1 GCA_021807645.1 bacterium | reverse complement strand
CGATCTCTAGCCGTCGCTCTTCCGTTCTTCGAAATATTCATTGGCCTCTACCTGATTCTCGGCCTTCTCACGCGGTGGGCAGCGCTGATGGCGATGTTGCAATTCGTCCTTTACGGCACTGCGGTTGCATCGGCGGTCCTGCGTGGCCTTGCCGTCAACTGCGGATGCTTCGGCCCCGCGGATCGGGCAACCACCGACTGGCCGCACGTCGCTTTTGATTTTGGTTTGGCGCTCTGCGCCGCTTTCGTCGCCATTTTTGCACCCGGATATCTCGCGCTCGATCGGAGGATCTCGTCATAATGCAACGCCGTACGCTCCTGGCTTTCAGCATCATCGTACTCGCTCTGCTCGTCGTCGTCGCAATTCTCGTCGTGAAATTGCGTCCATCGCAGCAATTACAGAATGCATCGACGGCACCCGTCGTTGCACCGGCGAGCGTCGGAGCGATCGCGCCGACCTTCTCCGTGCCAACGACGCACGGGGAATTCGATCTGGCCGTCGTCGACCGGCCGGTGTTTCTCGAAGTCTTCGCTACCTGGTGCCCGCACTGTCAATTCGAAACCGGTATTCTCAACCGGCTCTATCAACGTTTCGGAAAGCGCGTTGCGTTCATCGCGATTCCGGGCAGCACCACCGATATCACCGGTACCGGCCCCTCTTCGCAGGAGGACGTTCAGACTTTTATCACTCGCTTCGGCGTGCGCTACCCGGTCGCGATGTACGATCCGATGTTGACGGTTTCGAGGCTCTACATCCAGGGCGGTTATCCGACCATCGCCATGATCGACCGTTCCAAGCGCATCGTCTATCTCAAGAGCGGTCAGACCAACTATGCGCCGCTCGCCCGAGCCGTGGAAAAAATGTTACAGTAGCGCGTCCCGAGCCGAGAAGGCCGACGAGTCCGGCTTTTCACGAGATTCTCACTGCGTTCACAACGGATTACCAGGCCCATCGGTCAGAATGAGCCTGGAGGATCGCAGATGTCATCGAGCTCACTACCACGCCCATGGGGCTTCGACGCGATCGCGCGCTGGATGCCGAGAGTTCCGAGGTGGCAATTGCTGCTCGGCGCATCGGCGCTCGTCGCTGCCGCCGTGTCGGCGGTACTCTTCGTCGCTCGCGCGCACCCGGGCATCGCCTATACGACCGCTCCCATCGCCGTCGAAACGCTCACGCAGAGCGTCACCGCTTCGGGAACGGTGAACCCGCAAAATAGCATCTCGGTCGGCACGCAGGTCTCCGGAACGATTGCTTCGATCGATGTCGATTTTAACAGCAAGGTCACTAAAGGCGAGGTTCTCGCCCGGATCGATCCCAGCACGTTCCAAGCGCAACTCGATCAGGCGCAGGCGAGCCTCGCTCAAGCGCAAGCGCAAGCCGCGGCAGCAGGGTCGACTGCGAGCGGCGGGCAGAGCAGCATCGCGATCGCCGCGGCAAATAATACCGCGCAAGATGCCGCGGTCGCCGCCGCTCAGGCGAACATCGTGAAAGCACAATCGGCCCTCGTCCTCGCACAACTCCAAGAGAAGCGCGATGCGTCGCTCTCCGCACAGGGGTATCTCGCACAGAGCCAGCTCGACGGCGATCGCTCGACGACCGCGCAGGACCAGGCCGCACTCGCGGCAGCTCAGGCTGCATTAGCCCAGGCGCGCGCCCAAGCGCAAGCCAGTAGCGCGACGATCGCGCTGAGCTCCTCGACCGCACAACAACAGGGGGCGAGCGCGCAGGCAGCCGCGGCGGCGGTCCAATTAGCACGAGCGAGCGTGCAGCAAGATCAGCTCAATCTTTTGCACACGGTCATCACCTCGCCGGTCGACGGCACGGTCATCGCGCGCTCCGTCTCGGTCGGGCAGACGGTTGCCGCTTCTTTCAGCACGCCGACGCTCTTCACGATCGCTCAAAACCTGCAAAAAATGGAGGTCGATATTAACGTCGGCGAGCCGGATATCGGCAACGTGCGGGCCGGCGACCCGGTCGCGTTTAGTGTGCTCGCGTTTCCTTCGCGCACTTTTCACGGCACCGTCGCTCAGGTTCGCATCAATCCGCAGACCCTCAATAACGTCGTCACCTACGATGTCGTCGTCGACGTGCCCAATCCCGACGGAGCTCTACTTCCCGGTATGACCGCCAATGCTACGATCGATGTCGCTAGTGCGAAAAGCGCATTGGTCGTCCCGCTCGCTGCGTTAGCATGGAGACCGAGCGCCGGGAGCGCGGAGACGAACGGCTCGTCCCCGTGGGGTAAACTTGCAAGCGGAAGCGGCAACGTCGCCTCCTCGCCTGGAACCTCGGGGATGCTCTTCGTTTTGCAGAACGGTGCTCCGCACCACGTCGCGGTGCGCGTCCTTCTGGCGACGAGCACCCAGGCGGCCATCGCTCCGATTCAATCGGGAACGCTGCATTCGGGCGACCTCGTCATCACCGCCGCGACCGGATCCTCCGCGAGCGCGCGTAAAGGCCCGGCACGATCGCCGGTCAGCGGCGCAATGCGCGTGATGCACTAGCATGAGCGCCGTCGTCGAGGTGCGCGACCTCCGCAAGATCTATCCTATGGGCGACGACGAGGTCGTCGCTCTCGGCGGCGTGGATCTTTCCATCGACAAAGGCGAATTTATCGCCGTCATGGGGCCATCGGGTTCGGGAAAATCGACGTTCATGCAAATTATCGGCATGCTCGATCGCGCAACGTCGGGCACGTATATCTTCGAAGGGCACGATGTCGCTACGCTCAGCGACGACGACCGCGCCGATCTTCGGAGCCGACGTCTCGGATTCGTCTTTCAGTCGTACAATCTTTTGCCGCGAACGAGCGCGCTGGAAAACGTCGAACTTCCGATGGTTTATGCCGGCGTCCCACCCGACAAACGGCGCGAGATCGCGCTTGCGAAAATGGATATCGTCGGG
>JAKBCP010000227.1 GCA_021807645.1 bacterium | reverse complement strand
TCGTCACCTGACGGATCGCGCGATTGTACATATCGGTAACGTAGAGATTCCCATCGTTGCTATCGACCGCGACGCCGCCAATCGAGGAGAATCGGGCGCTGGTCCCGCTCCCATCCACGAAACCGCCGGCTGCGGAGTCACCGGCGAGCGTCGTTACTGCAAAGGTGGGCACGGTAATCTGGCGGATATCTCTGCCCTCGCTGACGTAGAGATCCTGGTTGCCGGCATCGTAGGCGATCCCCTTGTCGAATGAGAGGGTCGCTGCGGTGCCCGTGCCGTCGGTATGCCCGCAAATTGCGGTCGGTGGCGGAGCACCGACGACGGTCACCACCAACCCGCTGTAGGGGTTCACTTGCCGGATCGCGCAGTTGTTGGAATCGGCGACGTAGAGGTAACCGTTACCGGAATCGTACGCAATGTTCGAATCATTGTAGCCGAACTTGGCGGCCGATCCGAGTCCATCAGCATACCCACAGGTCGTTCCACCAGCGAGCGTACTGACCACCCCCGCAGCGGTGATCTGGCGGATGCCGCAGCCGAAGTTCGAATCGACGACGTAGAAATCGCCGTTGGTTGCATCGTAGGTAATCCCATTTGGCAGCCCCATGAGCGCCGCATTGCCGGTGCCGTCGGTCGAGGCGCAATGGATGGTCGGCGGCGCGCTTCCATACGGGGTCGTCACTACGCCGGCGAGCGTCACTTGCCGGATTCCGCAACCAGTGTAGTCGGCAACGTAGAGCTCGTCGTTCGCTGAATCGAACGCGATCGCGCTGGGATACGTAAAGGTCGCGGTGCTGCTGCTGCCATCGGTATAGCCGGAGAATCCGTTTCCGGCGAGCCCCGTCACCTGGGGCGCCGCCAGGAGCGAGACGGTTGCGGTGAGCGGGCTGCCGGCCGACGCGGCGGCCGGGGTCGCGGTAATCGTCATCGAGGCCGTGCCGAAGCCCGTCGCCGAGAGTGAAAATTCGTTCGGGTTACTGCCGGCGGGCGTAGCAACCGCCAAACCGGAGCCGGTGCTGACGCTCGAGAGCGTCGCCGCCAGCGCCGGCGCACCGGGGCCGAGAATGATGTTGCCGTCGGCGTCTTCCGGAAGCACGACGATGTTATGCGAGCCCTCGCCGGTAAATTGAAGGCCGGCGCTCCCGGAGCCGACGATCTGCGTATCGCCGCCCGCCGGTTCGACGAGCAGGCTCGCCGGTACACCCGCGAGCGTTAGGTTCACGACGTTGCTCTGGTTGGCGAGGACGGTGAAGGGCGCGCTGTTGACCGAGAGCATATTCCCGGCACCGGCGAGCCCGTCGAAGGTCTTGATGGTGAAGGTGTGGGCGCCTGGCGTGACCGAGACCGATTCGGTGCACTGCAGCGGCGAGAGTGGTGCGGGAACGCTACAGTTCGGCGAGCTCGGGGTGAGGTTCGCGGTAACCGGCGTGCCGCTATCGACCTGAATCGAGAGCGACTGTGTGGAGGGCGAAACGTAGGCCGGCGCGCGCCCTGCCGCGCTGCCTTGCTTGGGTGGAACCTTGATAACGAACTGCGCCGTCGCATTCCCCACCGAGGCGGGGGTCCCGCCGGGGATCCCGGGGAGCGCCGAGCGCGAAGATGCTCCCCCGCCGCAAGCGACGAGCGAGAACGCAAAAGCAGCCACAAAGGCAATGCGAATGGTCATGCAATGCTCCATTGAGTTTTTGTCGCGACTCACGTTCGAGTTAGTCGATGCGGCTTCCTCTACTAAAGTCGAAGGAGGCCGCCAATACACCCGCTAGGCTAGCGCTTGTTGCTTCCCGGCACTTCGCACGACTCGAACGCGACATCGTAGACGGCGAGCCCGTAGGCCTGCGGATAGAGGCGCAGCACGTGGGTTCCAAATTTCGCGTTCATCACGACGTCGTATTCGCGCGAGGCATCGACGAGCACGTACGACATCCCGCTGCGCGCGTAGCGAATATCCTTGCCGGCGTCGTCGCGTGGAATCGGTTTGCCATCTTGCGTGATATTCACGCGCGTCGGTTTTCGGTGTTCCGGCGTCATCACCACCGCCACCTGGATCGCGTGATACTTCAGCCCGAAGAATCCGCCGCCCGCGTTATAGATCACCGCTTGCTTCGAGGCGTGCCAACTCCCGTCGAGATAGACTTGGCCGTCGACGAAATCGCTCGGAGCCGCATAGGTGTAATCGCGCATCGGGTTCCCCGAAGACGGGCCGTTCGCAACGCGTTGATGCTCCAGAAGAATCTCCGCCGTGCGCGGATAGCAGACGGCGCCGGGCTTATCGTAGCTATCTTGCGGCAGCAACGGCATCAGCGGCGGAAACTTCAACGCCGGGTTGCCGAGATGCAGAAGCCCCTGGATGATGTATTCGGTGCGTTGATAGTTGCCTTCGCCGACCGATGTGTCGACGAGCCGCCCGCGCTGGTCGAAGAGCATCTCCGTCGGCCACGCTTGCACGCCGAAGCGATTCCAGAGCGTATGGTTGGCGTCGATCTCCACCGGCCACGTAATTCCCAATCGCTTCACCGCATCGACGATATGTTTTCGCTCGCCCGAGAACGCGAACTCCGGCGTCTGTACGCCGACGATCTCGAAACCTTCGTGGTGGTAGCGCCGATACCACGTGCGCAGATAGGGGAGCGTCCGCAAACAATTGATGCAAGTGTACTCCCAGAAATCGACCAGCACGACTTTCCCGCGCAGCGCGGCGGGAGTGAGCGCGTCGCCGTTGAGCCAGCCGGTGCCGCCGGTAAAGCTCGGCATCGAACTTCCGCGCGCGAGCCCGATAAGGGCGACGGCAAGAATAGCGGTGAGGATCCGGCGAGCGCGTTTCATATTAGCTCCTTCTGGCAGAGGGAACTCCTTGCGTCGCCCGAGGGCTTCCTTCCAAGCAAGCCGCCACCTGTCACGCCGAGTAGCCGCCGCAGGCGGCGTATCG
>JAKBCP010000226.1 GCA_021807645.1 bacterium | reverse complement strand
AGCGGGAACTCCGGTCTCTCGATGACGCTCGCGCTCGCCGAGCGATTGCATCTCCAACCGACCGGCACGTTCGAAGTGCAAGGAATCGGCGATTACCTTACCGAGTTAGTGACCGCTCCGCCGCTACGGCTTGGTGCCGCGATGTTGCCGAAGGCAACGTACGTGGTGCTATCCGATCTCGAGGGAACGAGATACGATGTTATCCTCGGTACCGATTTCCTCGCCGCGGCGCGCGTGACGATCGACGGGCCGAAGCGCCGCGTCATCGTGCGACCTCGCAACACCGCGATGCTTGCAGGCGGAATACCGCTGCGATTTCTCGCGCTCGTCCCGACCGTTCGCGCCACTCTTGCAACGACCCCCGCTCGCCTCCTCATCGATACCGGCGATGAATCGACGATCAATCTCGGCACGGCGTTCTTCCACGCCCACCCAAGACTCTTCCACGTCACCGAAAACCGCTCGGTTCGCGGCGTCGGCGGGAGCAGCATCGAACACCTCGGTCGTATCGCCGCCGTAACGCTCGGCTCGCTCCGTCTCACGAACCTGAGTATCGGAAGCACCGACCGCCTCCATACCGTCGGCGACGGCCATATCGGCAGCGGCCTCCTCGCCCGATTTGTCGTAACGTTCGATTACGAGCACGGCCGCATTACGCTTGCGCCCCCATAGCCGCCCTTCCGAAAACCGGAAGCGCGCACCGGCACGCTCCGCAACGCGCGCCAAGCCCACTGCGGGAGCGAGCCCTCCGAGCCGAGAAGGCCCGATTATGCGTACGCAAAAGTGGTTTGCCGTCCCGACAACCTTCGCGCTCGCCGTAGCGCTCGTAGCACTACCGCAGCGTTCCTCGGCCGCTAGCTTTGCAGGGCTCAACCCATGTACGCCGGTCGCAGTGGAAATGATCGATACGATCGATTCCGGAAATGCACGCCCCGGCGACTTTTTTCGCTTCCAAAGTATCAACGCCGTTACCGTTGGGGCCGGCATCGCGATCCCGACTCATACGGTGGGCTACGGCGTGGTCTCCGTCGCGTCTGCAGCAGGTCGAAACGGCGTCTCGGGTACGCTCGTCCTCGAACCACGTTATTTCGTTCTTCACGGCCGTCACTACGGCGTCGTGCTCGACCACCGCGCGAACGATCTCGTGCGAAACGGGAGCTCGGGGAACCTTCCCGGATATCTCGGCGCGATACCGATTCCCGGCGTCAGCGTTGCGATCGGCGCATTCAACTTCTTTCACCACGGCAATAATATCGTCGTGAAAAGCGGCACGATGTTTGTCGTTTTCCCGAGTGATAGCCCCTCGGTCGAGCGCTGCCAACGCGCACACAATTAATGTCTTGAGCGATGTTCGGCGAGCCAGGCGCGGACGAGCGCTGTAAAGACCTCGGGCCGATCGCGATGCGGGGCGTGACCGCAGCGCGAAAGCAGCACCCGGTCGACATCGCCCTTTGCAAGCGCAGCGATGCGCGCGATCTGCTCGAAGGTGCCGTACTCGTCATCGCATCCCTGCACGGCAAGGATCGGGGCTTCGATTCGCGCGACGTACTCCTCGATATTCCAGTCGCGAAAATCTCGATGCAGCCAAATATCGTTCCAACCGAAAAACGTCCGATCGCCGTTTCGATGGTGCCGTCCAAGACGCTCGCGAAACGCGGCGTCCCCTCGATATCGCTCCCCGATCGCAGCGATCGCCGCGATCGATTCTCGCTCCACGAAAAGATGCGGCGCCTCAAGAATCAGGCCGGCACAGCGATCCGTAAACGTACCGGCAAAGACCGCGGCGATCGAGGCGCCGTCGCTGTGCCCGAGGAGCCACGCGCGTTCGATTTCCAATCGGTCGAGAATCTCCGGAAGCACTTTCAGCGCCTCGTCGTGCATGTAGGTGGGGCGACGCGCTTCTTGCAGTTCGCTCGCAAAGCCATTCCCGAAGCGCGAATACACAAGCGCTCCATGCGCAGTTCCATGAACGATGCGGTCCGGGAGATCGCGCCAAAGTCTCAGCGTGCCCAGACCTTCATGCAGAAAGACCAGCGTCGGCGCGTCCTCGCTCGCACCACGACGATAGATATATTCGATCTCGCCGCCGTCGAGAGCCAACGTTTGTGCTTCCGCGTTCATCGTGCGACCGTACGCCCGGGCGCCGCATCGATCCTTGCAGCGAGACCGAGGGCCCGCCTCGATGTGCGGTAGATTCTCATTCTTTGCTCGCCGCGCCGATATCGCGGCCGCGTTCCCGTTTCTTTTGCTTGCCTCGGATTTCGACAGCAGCGTTCCAGCACGCTACAACATCGCTCCAACGCAGAGAACACCGATCGTGCGCGGCGATCTACACCTCACTTTCGCTCGTTGGGGGTTCGGGCTTCCGCACACATTTAATGCCCGCGCGGAGAGCGCGGCCGACCGTCCGCTCTATCGACGCTCGTATTTCGAACGCCCGGCGCTCGTACCGGCAAGCGGGTGGTTCGAATGGGAGCCGACGCCGAGCGGCAAGCGACCGTTCTATATCACCGCCGTCGATCGAGCCCCGATTCTCTTTGCCGCCCTCTGGGATATCCGCGATGCCTCGCCCTGTTTTTCTATCCTCACGCGTTCCTCGCGCTTCGAACTTCGGTCGATTCATCACCGCGAACCGGTCGTTATCGAAGGCGGCGATGCACTGCGATGGCTCGACGCGCGCCTCTCCGCCGAGGAGCGAGCTTCGATGCTCGCGCCGCGTACCGAGCATGCACTTCATTTTGCTAGCCGCGAGGTTACACGGAGCGTCAACGATATCGGCAACGACGGCCCCGATATCCTCGCCACGCCGACGAGCGCCGAGGCGGCGCGTGATATCGCACTCTTCCCGCTGTAAGCACGTCTTGACGCGCCGTCGATTGCCCGCTATGATCGCCGAACCGTGAACCGCTACTCGATGCCGCCCTGCCTGCCTATGCCGCCC
>JAKBCP010000225.1 GCA_021807645.1 bacterium | reverse complement strand
GCGGATCCTCTCCGACGACGTGTCGCGCGGGCCGTTGCCGACGATGCGGTATTTCCGTCGGCGCATCAGGACCATCGCAGCATTTAAAATGAACGGCTATTCGCCGTACATGGAAAACACGTTTATCAGCTCGACCGATCCGTTACCGGCGCCGCTCGACGGAATTACCCCCGAAGAGCTCGGCGAGCTCGCGCGCTATGCGGCGCGCTTTCACGTTGCGTTCATTCCAGAGCAGCAGACCTTCGCCCACATGCATAACACCCTGAAATATGAGCGGTATGCTGCGATGGCCGAGCTCCCGCACGGTTTTCTGCTCTCGCCTGCGAACCCGGCGGGGCTCGCCTATGCAGAGCGGTTAGTCCGTCAGGAGCTCGCCGTCGTGCCGCATCCGCCGTTCTTCCATATCGGCTCGGACGAGGCGACGATGTTGGGGGACGGCCGAAGTGCGGCAATGGTAAAGAAACTCGGCAAGGCGCGCGTCTATGCCGACCACGTCGATGCACTTGCGGCAGCGATCGCGCCCTCGGGTGCGCGTACGATGCTCTGGGACGACGGAGTCGAAGCCGATCCCGCAATTGCGCCGCTCCTGCCGCGTAACGTCGTCCTGATTAATTGGCATTACGGCAAGGATCGTTCTTTTACCAAGTATATCGACCTCGACGCGAAAGACGGATTCCAGCAGATGGTCGCGCCGGGAGCGAACAATTGGAGCGAGATTTTTCCCGATCTCGATACGGCGATCCCCAATGAACGCCGCTTTATCGACGAAGGGAAAGCGGCGCACGTGCTCGGCCTCTTTCAGACCGTGTGGCACGATGACGGCGAGACGCTCTATGCAACGACGTGGTATCCGGTGCTCTACGCTGCCGCCGATGCGTGGGACGCGCGCGACCTTTCGCCGCGCGACTTCGCGCGTGCGTTTCCGCACGCGTTCTTTGAAAGCGACGATCCGCGCTATGCAAGCGATATCGCCGCGTTGGCCGATGCGGTGCACCGCTTGGAAGCGTCGCCGCATGAATGGACCGACCGGCTCTTTTGGAGCGATCCCTTCCTGTCGGCGAATCGAGCGGCCCTCAAGGGCGTCGATCTCTCCGCGATTCGCTTGGAGGCCGAACGCGTCGAACAGCATTTGTTGACGCATACGCCTCCGGCACATCGCGGTGCCGCTTTTGCGGAGTTCGTTGCGGCGCGGCGGATCGACGTTCTGGCGCGGGCCTATCAAATCGCCGATGAGGTTCGTTATTACTACCGTGACGCGCGGGCCCATATCGGCGAAAAAAACGGGCCATCGTTCCGCGATCTTCTCTGGTGTAAGTATTGGTTCTGGGAGTTACGCGACTGGTATGAAGGGCTCGCCCCGCTCTACGCGCGCGCTTGGAAGAACGAAAGCCGTCCCGGACACCTCGCTTCGAACCTCGAACGCTACCATCTCGCCGCGCAACGGGCGATTCGTCGTGCCGACCTTCTTCAACGGGCGACTTACAACGATTTTATCGCGCATGGGAAGCTGCCGCCGCTCGATACGGTGCTCCGCATTCCGTGAGCGCGCTCTGGATGCTCGCGATATTCGCGATCTGTGCCGTGTTGATGGTGCGTCGCATCTTACCGGCGCTGCTGGCGATCCCGTTGATGGCGCTCGCGCTCTGTATCGCGGCGGGCGTTCCGGCGGATCGTCTCGGCGCGGTATTCTCCGGCGGAGTAACGGCGCTCGCACCGGCATATGCCGCCGTGATCTTCGGTGCGTTGCTCGGGCGCGTCACGATCGATACCGGGATCGCGCGCGCTATCGTCAACCTCGCCGCGGAGTACGGCGGGGAGAATCCGTTGCTCTTCGCCCTCGCGCTCTGCGCGATCACGGCGGTGCTTTTCGTCTCGCTCTCCGGGCTCGGCGCGATCGTCATGGTCGGTGCGATCGTTCTCCCGACGATGCTCGCCGTCGGCGTGCCGAGGCGACTGACGGGGCCGCTATTCCTCATGGCCTTCGCGCTCGGCTTTACGTTTAATATCGCGAATTGGACGTTCTACACGGCGTTTTTCGGCGTGACCGAAGCGCGGTTGTTGCCGTTTGCACTCGCGCTCGCTGCCGTCGACGCCGTCGCGCTGGTCGCCTTCGCCGTCGTCGGCTTTGCCCGCGAACGCGATTACGCGACTTGGCGCGAACCGCACGCGGAGAGCGATGCCACGGTACTCGACGTTGAAGATACGATCGCGACGAAGGTGCCCGCCGTTGCGATGCTCGTGCCGCTCTTGCCGATGCCGCTCTATTTTTTCTTGCATTTCGATGCGATCTCGGCGTTCTCGGTCGCGGCGCTGCTCGGGGCGGCGATCGTTCGTCCGCGCGCTATCGTACAAACCCTCGTCGGTGCTGCGATTCGCGGAATCGAGGACGTTGCGCCGGCGATCGTGCTCTTCATGGGCATCGGTATGCTGCTCGTTGCCGTCAAGGAACCGGCGATGCAGGCCGCGTTGGCACCGATTGCGGGCGGTTGGATCGCCCATCCGACGGCATTCGTTATCGTCTTCGGCTTACTGAGTCCGCTCGTGCTCTATCGCGGTCCGCTCAATCCGTTCGGCGTCGGCATCGCCTTTTTTGCCGCATTGGTCGGCGCGCATGCAATCGCACCGCCGCTGCTCGTCGCCGGCGTGATGGCGCTCGTAGCGGTGCAGAATGTCTGCGACCCAACGAATACCGCGAACGTGTGGGTGGCGAACCAGACCGGCGACAGAACCGAGCGGATGATGCTGGCAACGTTGCCGTATCAATATGCCGTCGCGGTGCTTGCCGCTCTGCTCGCAATCAATCTCCATGTCGCCGGTGCAGCAACCTTACCGAACGCGGTGCTTCCGCCGGGACTGCTCGCGCCGCAGCGTGCGGCACGGCATATCGTCGTCGACGATGACGGGACCACGTTCGGGCGTATCGCCGCAGCGACCGTCGCAGCGAAGT
>JAKBCP010000224.1 GCA_021807645.1 bacterium | reverse complement strand
GAGGCGTATTACGTCGGCCAGGTCTTTTTTTGGCAGCCCTCGACCCTGTCGGTACCGCTCGGAGCAAAGGTCCACTTCTACGTGACCTCGACCGACGTCGTGCACGGCTTTCTTATCGAGCATACCGATGTGAATCTCGAAGTGATGCCCGGTTGGGTGAGCACGGCGACGCATGTCTTCCGTCGGCCCGGCGATCATTTAATCGTTTGCGACCAATATTGCGGTGCCGGGCATGCCGATATGTTCGCGCACATCGTGGTGAAGTGAGGAGTCAGGACGCATGATGGTTCTCGATCGGATGAATACCGCGACGACACCGGCACAACGGCGGCTCATCTTCGCGCATCTTACCGTCGCGTTTGCGGCGCTCTTTCTCGGCACCTTTTTCGGCGTCCTCCAGACGCTCTCGCATGCCAATGCGATACAAATGCCCCCGTGGTTCGACTACTATCGTATGCTGACCGCGCACGGCGTGCTGCTCGCTCTGGTCTTTACGACGTTCTTTATCACCGGTCTCTCGCATCTCGCCGTCTATCAGACGGAAAATTATCCGCACCGCAGCATCGCGTTGGGATGGCTCGCGTTCTGGCTGATGACGGTGGGCACGGTGATGGCGGCATACGAAATTCTTGCCGGGAACGCCTCGGTGCTCTACACGTTCTACGCGCCGTTAAAGGCGAGCCCGTGGTTCTACATCGGCGCCGCCTTGTTGATCGTCGGCACGTGGGTTGCGCTGTTGGAATGGCTTTTGGTCACCGCGACGTGGCGGCGCGAGCACCCGGGCGCGCGCATTCCACTTCCGGCCTTTATGGTGCTGGCAAATTACATCATGTGGTTTTTAGCGACGATCGGCGTAGCATACGAAGTGATCTTCATGCTGATTCCGTGGGCGTTCGGATGGGTTCCCGGCATCGACGTGCTCTTATCGCGGATGCTCTTTTGGTACTTCGGGCATCCGCTCGTCTATTTTTGGTTGCTCGGCGCCTATCTCGTGTGGTACGGAGTCGTCCCGGCGATATTAAAGGTCCCGATTTTCTCCGACACCCTAACGCGCTTGGCGTTCATCCTCTTTATCATCCTCTCGCTTCCGGTGGGGATCCATCACGAATTCTCCGACCCCGGAATCGCCGATCGCTGGAAATTGCTGCAAACCGGCCTGACGTTGATGGTGGTGGTACCATCGTTGATGACGGCGTTTGCGCTCTTTGCAACCTTTGAAGAGTACGCGGCGAAGCGTGGGAAGACCGGGTTTTTCGGCATCGTCGGTTCGCTCCCGTGGGGCGACCCTGCCTTCGCCGGCGTCGCGCTGGCGATGCTGTTGTTCATCTTCGGCGGTATAGGCGGCATTCTCAACGCCTCGTACACCCTCGACAGCACGATCCATAACACGATGTGGGTCGTCGGCCACTTCCACATTACCGTCGGTGGGCCGGTCGCCCTGACGCTCTTGGCGGCGACCTGGCGGTTGCTCCCGGCGCTCACGGGGAAGCGACTCTTTAGCGTCGGACTTGCGCGGGCGCAGGTCTGGCTCTGGTTCGCCGGGATGGCGGTGATGTCGTTCGCCATGCATACCGAGGGCCTCATGGGGGCGCCGCGCCGCGTCGAGCATTACACCTACGGTGGTTCGGCGCTCGCCGCCGCATGGCAACCCTACTCCCTCCTCGCAGCGGGCGGTGGAATCGTCATCTTCCTCAGCGTGATCGCATTCGCGATCGTCCTTTTCGGGACGATCTTCTCCAGACCGGAGATCACCGAGGCGGAGAGCGCTCGCGCCTTCACCTTCGCATTGGCACGTCCGGGTGACGAAGCACCCTCGGTCTTCGATCGCTTGGGGCTCTGGACGCTTGTTGCGGTTGTGCTGGTCATTGTCGCCTATGGGGGGCCCTTCTACCAGCACTTCACCGAACATGTCTATCTCGTGCCGGGAATGAGGACCTGGTGAACGAAGCAGCGGCTGTGAGCAAACGCGTGCTCGTCGTCGACGACGAACGGCAGATCGGGGATGTGCTCTCCGCCTACCTCCAACGGGAGGGCTATATTCCGGTCGTTGCCGAGACCCTCGCCGGAGCGATGAGCGAGATCGAGCGGCAGCTCCCCGATCTGCTGCTCCTCGATGTCACGCTGCCCGACGGAAGCGGTCTCGATCTGCTCCGATCGCTCAACGAACAGGCGATCCCGACGATCATGCTGACCGCGCGCGGCGACGAAGTCGATCGCGTCGTCGGCCTCGAGATGGGCGCCGATGATTACATTACGAAACCCTTCTCACCGCGCGAGGTCATCGCGCGGGTTCGAGCGGTGTTACGGCGCAGCGAGGAACGCGATCGGCCCGGCGGCCGCCACCGGCTGCACGTGCTCGATCTCGCCATCGACGGCGACGCGCACGAAGTGCGACGCAACAACGAGAAGATCGATCTCACTCCCTCGGAGTTTCGCATTCTCAGCGCGCTCGCGCGTCACCCGGGGCAGGTTTTCTCGCGCGTGCAGTTGCTCGACGCAATCGGCGACGATGGATCGATCTACGAACGAACGCTCGACCGCCATATCAACAACCTGCGCCGAAAGATCGAGATCGATCCGCTCCATCCGCGATACGTGCTGACCGTCTTCGGAGTGGGATATAAGGCTGCTCACGAGTGAGCGATGCGGTGAGTCAGCGGCTGGTTCACGCCCTCGATCTTGCGACGCTCGGCGATTACGACGCAGCGAAGGCCGAACTCGAACCCCTTGAAGATCCGATTTCCGGGCGCTTATTGCTGTTCATTCATGGGTTGGAGGAGCGGGATCGTCGCGATCGGCGGGCGCGCTCGATGTTGCGCCACGAGGTGGGTAACGCGCTCTCGATCGCGCAATCGAATATCGAGGGGATCGTCGACGGGGTGCTCGATGCCGAGCCGGCTCGACTCGAGGGGATTCGCGACGCGATCGTCGGGGCCGGCCGTCTGCTCGC
>JAKBCP010000223.1 GCA_021807645.1 bacterium | reverse complement strand
GCTCGGTCAAGAGCTCGATGACCGCTGCATGCGCGATGCGACCATCGCAGATCTCGGCGACGCCGATGCCGCCGCGTACGCCGCGTGCCGCCGCGCGCATCGTCGCGCGGATGTCGGGTGCGAAGCGGTCGTCGTCGGCGAGCGCAAGCGCTTCGGCGGCGGTCAGTTCCGGGATCGGATCGTTGGTGAGCGGATTTGCAATCGCGCCGGAGCGATGGAAGAAGATCGCCCGCGACGCGCGTAGCGCGACGCCGATCGCTCGGGCCACTTCATCGGCTTCGACCGACTCTTCGCAGGCAGCGATCGGCGCGTACGCCATCGGTTCGACGACCGGAACGAAACCGGCTTCGAGCAATGCGAGCAGGATCTCGGGTTGCACCGCGCCGACGCCATCGGCGCCACGCGGCAATAGCGCACCGTCGGCCCCGGTAACGCCGACGGCGCGGTTACGCGAGAGATTCATGCGCATCACCAGCGAACGCGCGCTCGGCGTATCGGGGGCGACGATGACGGCGCTGATGCCTTCATCGCGCAGCACATCGATATCGGCAAAAAGCGTCGCCGTTCCGGAGTCCGCGGTCTCGCGATCGCAGCGTAGTACGAAGGTCGTCCCCGAAAATGCGCGTCCGTTCACCTGAGCTTGCTCTCCCCCTACCTAGAGAATCGGCAGCGGTAGGCGCCGATTTAGTCGACGCGAAATGCGTTGACGCTCGGTATGGTACGCTCGGTTCCCTCGGCGAGCCAGCGCTCTGCTCCATCGGCGGCTGCGACGATCGTGCGCGCGAGCGTATCGCGCTGCGCGACCGGAAACGCACCGAGAACGTAATCGATGCTGTCGCCGCCTTCCGGGCGACCGACGCCGACACGCAAGCGAGCGAAATTTTCGCCGATCGTGCCGATGATCGACCGCAAACCGTTGTGCCCGCCGTGCCCGCCCGAGGCGCGCATGCGCAGGCGGCCGAGCGGGAGATCCATGTCGTCGCTGATGACGAGGATCCGTTCGGGCGGCGTGCGGTACCACGACGAAATTAAGCGCAGCGGGACTCCGCTCAAATTCATATACGAAGTCGGTTCTACGAGCAGGACGTTGCGTTCGCGGACGAGCGCTTGCCGGGCCTGATCCTTTTGCCTCCAATTCGTCACGCCGAAGCGCCGCGCCAGCTCGTCGACGATCATGAAGCCGACGTTGTGGCGCGTTGCCTCGTACTCTTTGCCGGGGTTGCCCAGCCCGACGATCAGGCTGGGCGTATCGCTCCGATTGCTTATGCTTTGCTCTCGCTCTTTTGCCCGAGCACTTCGGGTTCAAGCTGCTCTTGCGGGGCGGTCGCGCTCTCTTCGACTTGGCGCGCGGTCTTCGATGCTTCGACCGTGATGAGCACGGTATCGGGCGTCGTGACCAATCGGAAACCCTTCGGCAGTTTGACATCGCCGGCGCTGATGTGGCGGTGAACGCCGAGTTCGCTGACGTCAATATCGATATGCTCGGGAAGCTGGTCGGCCGGTCCTTCGATCTCGATATGGTGCGCGAGCAGATCCATCACGCCGCCGAATTCTTTCACGCCCGGCGCAACGCCGACCGTCGCGATCGGCACGCGCGCGGTGACCGCTTCATTGAGGCCGACGCGCTGAAAATCAACGTGGATGACGCGACGGGTGACCGGGTGGCGCTGAACCTCGCGCAACAACGCGGTGTCGATCGTTTTGCCGGCGTGAACGAGCGTAAGGACGCCGCTTGCCTCATGGCGTGCGGCGAGATCTTCGAATGCGCGGCCCTCCATCGCCAAATGACGGGGTGCGTCGCCGTGTCCGTAAAGAACTGCAGGCACCATCCCTTTTGCGCGCAGCGCAGACGCCGAGGAGGTCCCCGTCGTTTCGCGGGGTTCGACGGGAAGAACGTGAACTTTGGTAGGCATGGTTTCCTCTGCTTTCTCGTGGTGGGAACGATTTAAAAAATGGTGATGGGTTCTACGAGGCTCGCATCGAGTTTGATCTCGTCGACGCTGAAGAGCTCGGAGACCGATCGGTTGGTGGTAATGCGGCCGATCGCGTCGGCGAACGTCTGCGCGATCGAGAGCTGGACGAATTTCTCGCCTGCCGGCTGCAAGATCGGGATGGTATCGGTGACGATGACGCGTTCGATCACCGAGTTTGCGAGCACTTCGATCGCGTTGTCGGCGAAAAGCCCGTGCGTTGCAACGGTGTGGACGCTCGTCGCGCCGCGCGCCTTGATTGCTTCGGCAGCCTTAGCGAGCGTTCCGCCGGTCGAAATCATATCGTCGACGATCACCGCAATCTTGCCGTTGACGTCGCCGACGATATCGGTGACTTCGGAGACATCGGGTTGCGGCCGGCGCTTGAAGACGATAGCGAGCGAGGCGTTGAGGCGCTTGGCGAAGAGCTCGGCGCGATGGACGCCGCCGGCGTCGGGCGAGACGACGACGATGCGATCGTCGCTGAGTCCCTCGCGCTTGAGGTAGTTGCACAGCGTCGGCATCGCCATCAAATTGTCGACCGGAATATCGAAGAAGCCTTGGATCTGGGCTGCGTGGAGATCCATCGTGACCACCCGCTTGGTTCCCGTGGTCTTCAGTAAATTCGCGACGACTTTCGCCGAGATCGGCTCGCGCGGCTTGGTCTTCTTGTCTTGCTTCGCGTAGCCGTAATAGGGAACGACGGCGGTGATGCGCGCCGCCGAGGCGCGCCGGAGAGCGTCGATCATCAGCAGCAACTCGACGAGGGCGTCGTTGACGCCGTTTCCGTTCGGGGCCTTGCAGATCGACTGCACGACGAAGACCTCCGCGCCGCGGACATTCTCGCGAATCTCGATGCGGGTCTCTTCGTTCTTGAACTTCGTCACCAGCGCATCGCCTAACGAAATTTTCATGCGCTTGGCGATCGCCTCGGCGAGTTGCGGATTCGAACTCCCGGAGAACAGGAGAGGCGTGGTGCTCAAGGG
>JAKBCP010000222.1 GCA_021807645.1 bacterium | reverse complement strand
TCCGCCGCGCTTCGAGAGCGAGGACGACCCGCAACGTGAAGCGCCCGAGCTCGACGCGCTGATCCCGGATGCACCGAATAAGCCCTACGATATGCACGACGTCCTGCGCGCCGTGCTCGACGACGGCATCTTCTTTGAGATTCAGCCCGAATACGCGCGCAACATCATCGTTGGATTCGGACGCATCGATGGACGCAGCATCGGAATTATCGCCAATCAGCCGAACGTTCTCGCCGGCGTCCTCGATATCAAATCATCGATCAAAGCCGCCCGTTTCGTGCGTACCTGCGACGCCTTCAACATCCCGTTGCTGACCTTCGAAGACGTACCCGGCTTTCTCCCCGGCACCGAGCAAGAGTACGGCGGCATCATCCGGCACGGCGCGAAGCTCCTCTACGCGTACGCCGAAGCGACCGTGCCGAAAATTACCGTCATCACGCGCAAAGCCTACGGCGGTGCCTACGACGTCATGGCGAGCAAGCACATCCGCGCCGATGTCAATCTCGCCTGGCCGACCGCGCAGATCGCGGTCATGGGCGCCGAAGGAGCGGTAAAAACGATCTTCCGGCGCGAGATCGCCGCCGCAAGCGACCCGGCGGCGAAGATGGCCGAGTATATCGAAGAATATACCGATCGTTTCGCCAACCCGTATATCGCCGCACAGCGCGGCTACATCGACGACGTCATCGAGGCGCGATCGACCCGGCGCGCGGTCGCTGCGGCCCTCGCGATGCTTGAAAACAAGCGCGTCGAGCGACCGAAACGCAAGCATGGGAATATCCCGCTGTAGTTTTTTCGCGCCTTTGCGACGTGATCGACGCATGAAGCGCGAACGAAACTTTTGGAGCGCTCGCTGGTATCAACGTACGGTAAAGTACCTGTAAGGAGATATTCATGTTTTTTGTCTACATTGTCGCTTTTGCGGTAATGATTATCCTTTCGGGACTGAGAACCACGAAGGAATTCGAGCGTGCGGTGGTGTTTCGTTTAGGCCGCTACGTCGGATTGCGGGGCCCCGGCCTTCTCTGGTTGATTCCTCTCGGGATCGAGAGCATGACGCGGGTTGATCTCCGCGTCGTAACCGCTCCGATCGAACAACAGGAAACCATTACACGCGACAGCGTCACGATACGGGTCAACGCGGTTTTATGGTTCCACGTCAGCGATCCTGAAAGGGCAATCCTCGCGGTCGAGAAATTCGAGTACGCCGTTCAACAGATTGCCCTAGCAAGCCTCAGGAACGTCATCGGTCAGCACAATCTTGATGAGGTCCTCAAAGCCCGCGACCAGATTAATGCGTTGCTTCGCGCGAGCGTTCTTGAAAGCGTCGCCGTGTGGGGCATTACGATCGATTTACTCGAAATGAAAGACGTTGAGATTCCGCAGGATATGCAGCGAGTGATGGCAATGGAGGCAGAAGCCGTCCGCGAAAAGCGTGCACGGATAATTAAGGCGGAGGCCGAGCTTGAGGCTTCTCGGATGCTCGCAGACGCCGCTGAACTTATGGTTGGAAAGCCTGCGGCACTGGAGTTGCGCCGAATGCAAATGGTTGCTGAAGTCGGCGCTGAGAACAACAGCACGACGGTACTTATGATGCCTGCCGAATTCGTTCGACTCGCCTCGGACCTGTCGACATATCTGCAAGGAGAGCGCTCCTAGGCATCGCATGGACGCCGAGTGAGCCCGCACCTACTCCAGCGCTACGAGCTCCGCGAGCGCGCTGTGCCGCCGGGCGGCATGAAACTCGATCACGCGATACTCGCTGACCCCTTCGCGCACGAACGGATCCTCGGCGAGCATCGCATCGAGGCGCTCGCGCGGCATCGTATTGGCGATAATCACCCCGCCCTCACGCGGCTCCATCGGCCCGGAGACGATGAGATCGCCCGAGGCGTAATACCGATCGAGAAATGCGCGGTGCGCGATGACGTGCCGATCGACCTCAGCGAGCGGTTTGGTGTAGCGGGATAACAGCAGATACATACCGCCGTCCTTCTGCGCGCAGAACGGCGAGCCATCCCGATTCGCTCTGCTAAAGGTCGCGCGCGCCGCGCCGCGAACGCCGCGGGCCATGAGCACGCGGAAACATTTTATCGCCGTTGGGAGCGCGCTGGCAGCGCTCACCCCGCTCTTCGAAACACCGCCGAGCGCTGCGGCGTCTTCAGCCGGCACGGAGCTCCCGGCTCCGGGCGGGCCCTCGCAGTTGACCTTCGACCTCGCCGCCTTCGAAAAAATGCTCGGTAGCGCGGCCGTGCATCGCCATCTCTTCGCCTCAAAACTCGTATCCGACGGCGACGTCTTCGACGCGATCGCTAATACAATGGCCGCATATCAGCTCCTCGGTACCGATTTTTCGACCATCTTTCCGATTGCGGTGCTCTACCATGTCGGCATCGCGATTGCATTCGACGATGCGATTTGGAACGAGATCCTCATTCCATCGCTTTCGCGGCTTCCCGCTTGGATTCGAGATGCGCTCCCTGCCGCACCAAAGCCCGGTTCGGGTAATCCCGCACTCCACGCTGCTCCGAACGCATCGCCCGGCGATCTCTCCTCGATCGACGCATTGGTCGCCAACACGCGGCTGCAACTATGCGTCTGCAATAATGCGCTCTACGGCTTTTCCCTCGCGCTCGCGCCAATCGCGAAGCAATTACCGCAAACGCTCTATAGCCGGCTCACCCAGGGGCTCGTCCCGCGCGCGATCGTCGTCCCCGCGGGTGTTTGGGCGGTTCATGCGGTCCAGGAGCGCGGATTCACGCTGCTGCAAACGTCGCTCTAGCCCTCGTCGCCGCACGGCGGCAGGGAGAAGCCGCGGCTCCCTGCTATCTATCGACTCGTGAAACTTCTTGAAGGCAAGCGCGCCCTCATTACGGGTGTCGCGAATCGTTGGTCGATCGCTACCGGCATCGCGCGCAAGATGCACGAGCACGGGGCGCAACTTGCGTTCTCCTATCAGGG
>JAKBCP010000221.1 GCA_021807645.1 bacterium | reverse complement strand
GAGCGCTGTTATTCGACGCCGCCGGTTCGCTCGTTGCGAAGACGCGGGTTGCGCTTGACGATTACGTCGTCGACGCCCCGGGTCGGCACGAGCACGATGCCGATGGTTTTTGGCGGAGCCTGGGCTCTGCTTGTCGAGCACTCTGGGAGATCGACTCCGGATTCGCGCAGCGCGTCGCCGGGGTCGCCTTAACGACCCAACGCGGCACCGTTATTGCGCTCGACCGCACCGGAAAGCCGCTCCGCCCGGCGATCACCTGGCTCGATCAACGTAAAAGCGCGCGCATTCCACGCATTCCGCTCCGATGGCGAGCGGCCTTTGCGCTCGCCGGCGTCGGCGAGACGATTGAGTATTTTCAGCGCGAGGCAGAAGCAAATTGGATCGCCGAACACGAACCCGATCTTTGGCAACAAACCGATAAGTTTCTCTTGCTCTCGGGATATCTTTTGTATCGTATGACCGGCGAATGGATCGATTCCGTCGGCGCTCAGGTGGGATATCTTCCGTTTGATTTTAAGAACTTACAATGGGCGAAGACGGGCGATTGGAAGTGGAACGCGATACCGATCCTACCGTCGATGCTTCCAAGCCTGCTCGCCCCCGGCACGATCGGTGGAGCGATACACGATGCAGCATCGCTGGAAACGGGGATTCCTCGCGGTACGCCCGTGGTAATGGCCGCCGCCGATAAAGCCTGCGAGGTTCTCGGTGCGGGCTGCATCGTTCCGACGGTAGCAGCCTTAAGTTATGGCACCACCGCAACGGTGAACACGCTCTCGCAACGCTATCTCGAAGCCGTACCGTTCGTGCCACCCTATCCGGCAGCGATTCCGCACGCCTATAACACCGAGGTCCAGATTTTTCGCGGCTACTGGATGGTGAACTGGTTCAAAGAGCAGTTCGGTCACCTCGAGCAGCAGGCCGCACGGACGAGCGGAAAACCGGTCGAAAGCTATTTCGACGATCTCGTCGATTCGGTGCCTCCGGGCTCGATGGGCCTCATGCTGCAGCCGTATTGGACGCCGGGCATTCGGATGCCCGAAGCGAAGGGCGCGATCGTGGGATTCGGCGATATCCATACGCGGGCGCACCTCTACCGCGCGATGCTCGAAGGGTTGGGCTTTGCGCTCCGTGATGGTTTGGAGCGGATCGAAAAGCGCGGCGGCGTACGCGTGACGAGCCTGCGTGTCGCCGGTGGAGGTTCGCAGAGCGACGCCGCGCTGCAGTTGACCGCCGATCTCTTCGGCTTGCCGACGGCACGGCCGCACGTCTACGAAACCTCCGGGCTCGGCGCGGCGATCGACGCGGCGGTCGGCCTCGGATTTCACCGTGATTTTTCCACCGCCGTCGGCGAAATGACGCGTACCGCGCGCGTATTCGATCCCGCCCCCGAGGCGCAGAAGCTCTACGACGAACTCTATACGGGCGTCTACCGGCACATGTACGGGCGGCTCGCGCCGCTCTACCGGACGATACGCCGTATTACGGGCTACCCTTCGTGAGCAAAGAACCATCCCCGGCTCGCGAAGCCCTGCTCGCTCGCATCGAATCGATGGATCCCGCCGAGCTGGATACGCTCCCCGTCGGTATTATTACGCTCGCGCTCGACGGCACGATTCTCCGCTATAATCGCACCGAGGCCGGGCACTCGCGGCGCCATGCCGCGGCGCAAGTCGGACGGAATTTTTTCCGTGAGGTCGCTCCTTGCACTGAAGATCCGCTCTTCGAAGGGCGCTTTCGCAAGCTCGCGCTACCCAAGGGCCACGGCACGATCGAGTTCGACTACACCTTTACTTTTCCGTGGGCTAGCGAACGCGTCCTCATCTCATTTTTGCGGGCTCCGGGAGCCCCCCGCATCCAAGTCGTCGTTACGTGGCCCGCCCAACCATAAAGCTCGATTCGCTGAATCTTCTTCGCCCGCTCATCGGCGCGGCGTGCCCCGAGCGTAGCATAAGGGCGTGGCAAACAGCGTTCCGATCGTTCGAACCGTCACCTTAAACCCGGCCGTCGATGAGGCGATCGCCGTGGAACGGCTCGCGTTGGGCAGCATCAACCGGTGCGAACTCGATGCCGTCGATCCCGGCGGCAAGGGCATCAATGCCGGTCGCGTCATCCATCGCCTCGGACGCCCGACGCTGTTGCTGGGGTTCGTCGCCGGCGTCACCGGTGCGTACCTGCGCGCCGCATTGGATCGCGAAGGTGTTCCCCATGCCTTCGAGAGCGTCGCGGGGCTGACACGCATCAACGTGATGTTGCTCGAACGCGCGAACGGAAGGCGAACGCGTATGTATCTCCCCGGAGCGAGCGTTACCGCAACGCAACTTCAGCGATTACGGGACGCGCTTGACGATGCGCCCTCGGGGTCGCTCGTCGTCCTTGGGGGCAGTCTCCCCCCGGGAGTTCCGGAAACATATTATGCCGCGACGATAACGCGGCTGCGCGAGCGTGGCGTCCGCTGCATCCTCGACACATCGGGAACGGCATTGGAGCGCGCGCTTCCCGCGCGACCGCTTTTCATTAAGCCAAGCCTCGATGAAGCCGAGCAGGTGCTCGGACGAAGCCTTCCCGACACCGAAGCCGTCATCGAAGCGGCTCGCGAACTTCAGCGCCGGGGCGCCGAAAACGTCGTTATTTCGCGCGGCGAATCGAGTACGATCGCACTCGCCGGAGATGGCCTCTGGGAGGCACGGCCGCCGGAGATCGCCGCGTGCAGCACCGTCGGTTCCGGCGACTCGATGGTGGCGGGCCTTGCAATCGCCATAAACGAGGGCATGCCTTTCCCCGAGGCGCTCCGACTCGGCACCGCGGCCGGTGCGGCAACTGCGATGACGACCGGGACCCAACTCGGCGATGCCCGCGAAATCGAGCGACTTCGCGATCTCGTGGTTATTTCGAAGCGCGCTTCATAAACGGCCCACCGAAAAGCGGCGAGAGTCCGCAAAAATTGATCAGCCCCGAAAGAAGGAAGACCAACCCGACGATCCCGACGACATCGC
>JAKBCP010000220.1 GCA_021807645.1 bacterium | reverse complement strand
CAGCGGCCCGAACATGGGCGGCAAAACCGTTGCGCTCAAGCTCGCCGGGCTCTTTACGGCGATGGCGTATGCGGGGCTTCAACTCCCCGCCGGACATGCGACGCGCATCGGTTCGTTTGCGCGGATCGTCGCCGATATCGGCGACGCACAATCGATCGCCGACGACGCTTCGACGTTCTCGGCGCACCTCGTGCGGTTGCGTACCATGCTGGAGATCGCCGACGAGCGAACGCTGGTGCTCGTCGATGAGATCGGCGGGGGAACCGAGCCGGCCGCCGGAGCGGCGCTTGCGCGCGCGGCGATAGAGCGCTTTCTCGCTCGCGGCGTGCGCGCGATCCTCACCACCCACTCGACCGAACTCAAACTCTTCGCCCATTCCGCCGACCGCGTCGAAAATGCGAGCGTACGCTTCGATCCAGAGAATTTTCGCCCGACCTACCAACTCGATATCGGGACTCCGGGGCAGTCGCTCGCCTTCCCGCTTGCCCGGCGGATGGGGTTGCCGCCCGAGACGATCGAACGCGCGCAGAACTTGCTCGAGAGTCGCGAGCGGGATTACGAGGGCGCGCTTGCCCAACTCGCGCAGCGAGCGTCAGAGCTCGAGGCCGAACGGAGCGGTCTCGTCGCAGAGCGCGCGGCGATTGAGAGCGCGCGAGCGAGTCTCGAAGCACAGCGGCGCGCTTCGCTCGCGGAACGCGAGCGCTTTCTGCAACGCGCCGACGACGCGCTCGCCGCACGTCTACGAGAGTTTGCTGCCGACCTGACGCGTGGCGCAGCGGCGCAGCGTCCGCACATCACCCCCGGCCAAACGCGGGCGCTCGCTCGCGCCGCCGATGGGCTGCGCGCCGAACTCGGCCTCGCCGACGTTCCCGCCCAATCACCGACGGAGAGCGGAACGCTCGCGCCCGACGACGTCGTGTTCGTTCGCTCGTTGGGCCAGGAGGCGCGGGTGGTCGAGGATTACGGCGAGCGCGTGCAAGTCGCCATCGGTGCGTTGCGGAGCATCGTCGCGCGGAGCGATCTCGAACGCAGGCCGGGCGCGAAGCGTAAGCTCGAGCGCAATGCGGCGGCAGCAAAGCTCGAGCGAGCGAGTCACAGTAGCGGCGAACTCGACGTGCGTGGAAAACGCTTTGTCGAGGCGGAGCCGCTCGTGGAGCGCTGGCTCGACGATGCCGCGCTCTCCGGCCTCGCAGAATTACGGCTCATCCATGGGAAGGGGAGCGGGCTTCTGGGCCGCGGCCTGCAACAATACCTGCGCGAACACCCGGCCGTCGCCTCTCTACGCTACGGGAATGCCGACGAGGGCGGAGGGGGCGTCACGATCGTGACGTTGCATGTATGATCGTCATGCGGGGAACCGCGAGTGCGAGCGCGTAGTTTGCACGGAGAGATGATGGAAGAGCAAGATATCGAGGCGCTTCTCGATGGTTTTGAACACGTTGAATCGGTCGCGGAGTTTCGCAGCCGGATAGCGCTTGGGCGACCGCTGCGGGTGAAACTCGGCATCGACCCGACGAGCCCGGATCTCCACCTCGGCTTTATGGTGGTGTTGGAGAAACTTCAACGCTTTGCCGCTGCCGGGCATGCAGTCACGTTGATCATCGGTGATTTCACCGCGCGGATCGGCGACCCGAGCGGAAAGAATGCGATGCGTCCGCAACTCAGTGCCGAAGAGATCGACGCAAATATGCGCACCTATCGCGAGCAGGCCGGTAAGGTACTCGATTTGGAGCGCGTCTCGATTCGATACAATTCGGAGTGGCTCGATCGACTCGGTCTCACCGATCTCATTGGACTGCTCTCGAAAACGACCGTCGCGCAGATGCTCGAACGAAACGACTTCGATCAACGCTATCGCACCGGGACGCCGATATCGCTGCACGAATTTCTCTATCCCGTCGCGCAGGCGTACGATTCCATTGCGGTGGAGGCCGACGTGGAACTCGGCGGCACCGACCAGCTTTTTAATCTCCTCCTCGGCCGCCACTACCAGCGCGAGTTCGGCCAATCGCCGCAGATATGCGCGACAGTCCCCTTGCTCGTCGGGCTCGACGGCGTCAAGAAGATGAGCAAATCGATCGGAAACTACGTCGGTATTGCCGAAAGCGCGGAGACGCAATTCGGAAAACTTATGTCGATCGCCGACGAACTGATGCCGGTCTACGCGCGCCTGGCCGCATTTCGATCGCAAAGCGAGGCCGATGCGCTCGCCGCCTCGATTCGTTCGGGCACGGCAAACCCAATGCAACTCAAGAAAGATCTCGCCCTCGATATCGTCGCGCGATACCACGGCCTTGACGCGGCGCGTCGGGCGCGCGAGCACTTCGAGGCGACCGTGCAGCGTCGCGAGGCGCCCACCGAGATGCCCGAACTGCGCCATGCCCCGGCTCGGTTGAGCGCGCTGATCGTCGCGGCGGGATTTGCTTCGAGCAAGCGGGAGGCCGAGCGACTTTTAACGGGGAGCGGGGTGAAGCTCGATGGTATCGTCATCGCGGAGCCCCACGCCGCATGGAACGGCGAGCCCGCCGTTCTCTCGGTGGGATCGAGAAAATTCGTGCGTCTGGTCAATCTTTAATGGAGGAACGATGTCGTCTACGCCGGTCACCTACACCTCGTCGCAAGCACCCTTAGGAGCGTCGCGTTTCGTTTGCAAACGCTGCAAGCGCGAATACAATCCGCCGCAGCCCGGCGAACGCCCGATTCGCTGCGAGTGCGGTTGGTGGTACTACAACGACGGTGTCGCTATTCGCGAGACCTACTGGCAGCGAATCGCTCCCTATCGCGTGCCCCCCGCTCTGGCGCATCTTTTCCCGACCGATTAACGCACTGCGCGACGGACGGGGTAGCTAGCGCGCTAGCGCTCGCCGACCAACCGCGCGATTGCGCTCGGTTCGATGAGATAGCGCTCGCGGCAGAAATCGCAGAACGCCTCGGTGCATTCGCCCGAGGCGGCCATCTCGACGAGCGCGTCCTCGCCTAACCCGAGCAGCGCACGCTC
>JAKBCP010000219.1 GCA_021807645.1 bacterium | reverse complement strand
GCGATCGTCGCTTTTCCCGGAGCTGCCTCGCTCGTCCAGCCGTTGACGGCGCAGCACTCGGTTGCGATTGCGGCGCTCGATACGCTCCCGGCACCAAACGGGCCGACGGCGATCGGCGATGCGCTCGCGCTTGCCGGCAGCCTACTCGGTGCGCGCGGGCCGCGCACGGTTGTCTTGGTGACCGACGGCGTTAATAACACCGGGGTCGATCCCTATGCGGCGGCATCCTCGCTCGGCGCACGCGGCATCGTCGTCGATACCGTCGGGATCGGAACGAACTCCGGCTCGTTGATACCGGGAACGAGTGAGGCGGCCGGAATCGATACCGGCGCGCTTCGCGCGTACGCCCGCGCGGGCGGGGGGCGATTCGTTCGCGTCGAGAATGCATCGGCGTTGCGCGGGGCGTTGGGTGCCCTGGGCCGCATCGCTGCATTTCGTCCCAAGAGCGTTGACGTTTCTTTGGGAAGCGCGCTCTTCGGAGCGTTGCTCGTCGCACTCTCCGCATTCGCTGCCGTAGCATTTGGAAGGATACCGTGAAAGAGCTCTCTTCGAGCCGAAAATCGTACGAACGGGGCGAGCTCCATGAGAGCGAACTCGATGCAGATCCGATCGTTGCCTTCACGCGCTGGCTCGACGAAGCATCCGCCGCACCCGAGCATCTCGCCGAACCCAACGCCATGGCGCTTGCATCGGTCGCCGTAGATGGGCGCCCGAGCCTGCGCATGGTGCTCCTGCGTGGGCTCGACCAGCGTGGGCTCCGTTTTTTTACTTCGTACGATAGTCGAAAGGGGCGCGAGTTGATCGCCCGACCTTTCGCAGCGGCAACATTTTGGTGGCCCGCACTGGAACGGCAGGTGCGGGTCGAGGGGGACGTACGTCGCATCGACGATGATGAGTCCGACCTCTACTTTGCCTCGCGGCCGCGCGGCCATCGTCTCGCGGCTTGGGCCTCCGAGCAGAGCGAACCCGTGGAATCGCGCGCCGTGCTCGACGAGCGCATGGCGCACTTCGAGGAACGCTTTGCGGGTGAAGAGATCGAACGGCCGCACTCCTGGGGAGGTTTTCTGCTGGTTCCTCGCTCCATCGAATTCTGGCAGGGGCGCGAAAATCGCATGCACGATCGCCTCCTCTACCGACGCGAGCGCGAGGGCTGGGCGCGCGTGCGCCTTCAGCCGTAGGTTCTTTCGGAACATCTCCAGGACTCTCAGCACTCCGAAGCCAATCGGCTGACCCTAGCATGCGCCGGAATATTCTTGTCATCGGCTCCGGACCGATCGTCATCGGTCAGGCCGCGGAGTTCGATTACGCAGGGGTTCAGGCGTGTCGCGCGCTCCGCGAGGAAGGCCATCGCGTCGTCCTCGTCAATTCGAATCCGGCGACGATCATGACCGACCCGGAGATCGCCGACGCGGTCTATCTCGAACCGTTGACGATTGAATCCGTGAGCGCGGTGATCGAACTCGAGCGCCCCGATGCGCTGTTGCCGACGCTCGGCGGACAGACGGGGCTGAACCTTGCCGTCGCACTTGACGATGCCGGCGTGTTGAAAAAATTCGGGGTACAGTTGCTCGGTACGCCGATTGCGACGATCAAACTCGCAGAAGATCGCGAACTCTTCAAAGAAAAAATGATCGAGATCGGCGAACCCGTCGCTCGCAGCGTCGTGGTTACCGAGATAGAGCAAGGCATTGTTTTTGCTGCAGAGGCGGGATACCCGCTCGTCGTGCGCCCCGCTTATACGCTCGGCGGTACCGGCGGCGGCATCGTTCGCAACGAGCGCGAGTTACGCGAGACGCTCGCCTCGGGACTCGCGGCGAGCATGATCCATCAGGCGTTGCTCGAGGTATCGCTGCTCGGTTGGAAAGAGATCGAGTACGAGGTGCTGCGCGATTCGGCCGACGATTGCATCATCGTCTGCAACATGGAAAACTTCGACCCGGTCGGAGTTCACACCGGAGATTCGATCGTCATCGCTCCGTCGCAGACGCTCTCCGACGTCGAATACCAGATGCTGCGCACGTCGAGCCTCAACGTCATTCGTGCCCTCGACGTACAGGGTGGCTGTAACATTCAGTTCGCGCTTCACCCGACAAGCAACGAATATGCAATTATCGAAGTGAACCCGCGCGTCTCGCGCTCGTCGGCATTGGCGAGCAAGGCCACCGGCTACCCGATTGCGAAAATTTCAACGCGCATCGCGCTGGGACAACGGCTCGAAGAGATTCCCAATCCGGTGACCGGGATCACGAAAGCGGCATACGAACCGACGCTCGATTACGTCGTCGTAAAGTTCCCGCGTTGGCCGTTCGATAAATTCCCGCTCGCCGACACTTCCCTGGGCACGCAGATGAAATCGACGGGCGAAGCGATGGGAATCGGTCGCACCTTTGCCGCCGGGTTATTAAAAGCCGTTCGCGGGCTCGATATCGGCCGCGAGAGCCTTACCGGCGGTGCGATGCGGGAATGGAGCGACGACCAATTGATGGCCGTGGTCGCCAATCCAACGCACGAGCGCCTTTTTGCCGTCGCCGAGTTGCTCCGGCGTAGCACCGACCGAAGCGCCTGCGTCGAACGACTGCATACGGCGAGCGGCATCGATCGCTTCTGGCTCGATGAAATTGGAGATCTCGTCGCGCTCGAACGTCGGCTCCACGAACGCGGCGACCGTGAGGATATCGAGCGCGCATTTATTAATGGTTACTCATCGCAAGGTATCCGCGCGCTTACCGGAAGCGCCGAGCGCCCCAGCGCTCCCAGTGCTTCGTTCCGCATGGTCGATACTGCGGCGGCGGAATTTCCGGCGCGCTCGCCTTACTATTACCTTTCGCGTGGCGAGAGCGACGAGATGCGCACGCCGCCTCGCGAGGCGGTCGTGGTCGTCGGGAGCGGACCGATTCGTATCGGCCAGGGTATCGAATTCGATTACAGCTGCGTGCATGCTGCGTGGGCGCTTCGCGAGGCCGGGCTCGCACCGGTCGTCGTCAACAATAATCCCGAAACGGTCTCGACCGATT
>JAKBCP010000218.1 GCA_021807645.1 bacterium | reverse complement strand
GGTTTCTTCTCCATCGTTTCGCCGTTGGCCATCATATCGTGTTCCATGCATCCTCCTCGTCCCCGGGGGACGATTGTCAGAGTGGATAGCGCAATTTATCTTGCGCTTTGAACGCATCTTAAAGGATTTCGCCGATTTATGCAAATACGCGCGCACGAGCGGCGTGCGAAGTTCGCGCGAACCCGCGCAACGTTTTGGGGACTCCTTGACCCCGGGGGTATACTTAGGCCCGTGAAAAAGCCCGTCATCATCGTCGAATCGCCGACGAAGGCGCGCACCATAAAGAAGTTTCTTCCGGCGCGCTACATCGTCAAAGCCTCGGTCGGCCACGTGCGCGATCTTCCTAAAAGTACGCTCGGCGTCGATACCGAGGGCGATTTCGCCCCGCGATATCTGACGATCAAAGGCAAAGGCGATGTCATAAAAGAGCTCAAAGCCGCGGTAAAAGGGGCCTCCGAGGTCTATCTCGCGACCGACCCCGACCGCGAGGGCGAGGCGATCGCCTGGCATTTAGCGCAGTTGCTCAAGCTGGAAAATCCGAAACGCGTCGAGCTCCACGAGATCACGAAAGAGGCGGCGTTGCGGGCTCTCGAGTCGCCGCACGCCATCGACATGGACCGGGTCAACGCGCAGCAGGCCCGCCGCATTCTCGATCGGCTCGTCGGCTATAAGATCTCGCCGTTGCTCTGGGCGAAGGTTCGCGGGGGGCTCTCCGCAGGGCGCGTGCAGTCGGTCGCGGTGAAGCTTATCGTCGATCGCGAGCGCGCCATTTCGGCGTTTGTGCGCGAAGAGTATTGGAGCCTTACCGCCCGGCTGAGTAGTGCCGCGACCGCACCGGTCGCGCAAATTTTCGCCGCCGACCTGGCGACCAAGAACGGCGAAAAAATCGAGGTTACGAACGAAGCGCAGGCCAAGGCGATACTCGCCGATCTCGATGGCGAACGCTTCCACGTCCGCGCGGTGAAGCGCCGCGAGGTCAAACGGAATGCCGCCCCGCCCTTTACGACCTCGACCTTGCAACAGGAGGCCTCGCGGAAATTGCGCATGCGCGTGCGCCGGACGATGCAACTCGCGCAGGCGCTCTACGAAGGGGTCGATCTCGGCAAGGAAGGCACCGTCGGCCTCATCACCTACATGCGTACCGACTCCACGCGTATCTCCGACGACGCGCGCGAAGCTGCGCGCGCCTTCATCCATACGCAATACGGGCCGGAGTTCCACGGCGGGCGGATCCATAAGGTTCGCGAGGGTGCGCAGGATGCACACGAAGCGATCCGTCCGACCGATGTGACACGGACGCCCCAGAGCCTCAGCGGCGTTCTCAAACGCGACGAGCTCCGGCTCTATGCGTTGATCTGGGAGCGCTTCGTCGCGTCGCAGATGACCGCCGCGCGATTCGATCAGAGTACCGCCGAGATCGAGGCGGGGGCATACGGCTTCCGCGCGACCGGCACCGTGGTGACCTTCGCCGGGTTCACGCGCGTCTATGAAGAAGGGCGCGATGAGAACGTCGCCGAGGAGAAGGACGAGAAACGCCTACCGCCGCTGACCGAAGGCGAGGAACTCGCCGTTGCCGGCCTCGATCCCAAGCAGCACTTCACCGAACCGCCGCCGCGTTTTACCGAAGCGACGCTCGTGAAGGCGCTGGAAGAGAACGGCATCGGTCGCCCGTCAACCTACGGCAGCATCGTCGAAACGATTCAGGCGCGCGGCTACGTCGAGCAGGCGGAGCGCCGCTTTAAGCCGACCGAGATCGGCATCGCCGTCAACGACTTACTCGCCGAGCATTTCCCCGATATCGTCGATCTGCGCTTCACCGCGCAGATGGAGGGCGATCTCGATAAAGTCGCCGAGGGCAATGCCGACTGGGTTGCGGTGCTTCGCCACTTCTATACGCCGTTTGCGCTGCGGCTCGAGGAAGCGGAGAAGAAGTTGCCGCGGCTCGAGGTTCGCGATGAACCGACCGATGAGATCTGCCCGAACTGCGGCAAGCCGATGGTGATTAAGACCGGACGCTTCGGACGTTTTATCTCGTGCTCCGGCTACCCGGAATGTAAGACGACCAAGCCGATTCTCAAGAAGACCGGCGCACTCTGCCCCAAGGACGGCGGCGATATCCTCGAGCGACGCAGCAAACGCGGGCGCACGTTTTTCGGATGCGCGAATTACCCGGCCTGCGATTTCGTATCGTGGGATCGCGTTATTCCGCAGCCCTGTCCGGTCTGCGGCGCGCACGTCGTGGTGAAGAGCAAACGCGGCGTCGGGCGCTTGCAGTGCTCGGCCGATGCCGAGCACGATGTCTCGTCGTTGCCGTTGCCTGGTTCGAACTCCGGCGAAGAGCGCGAACTCGTGCAGGCCTGAGCCCCGCGGTGCGTTTACGGGTCATCGGTGGCGGGCTCGCCGGCTGCGAAGCGGCCTGGCAAGCCGCCCGTCTCGGCGTCGAGGTCGATCTCTATGAGATGCGCCCGCATCGCCGCGGCCCGGCGCACACCGGCGACCGGCTCGCCGAATTGGTCTGCAGCAATTCGATGCGCGGTGCCGCTTTGGAAAATGCCGTCGGGTTGCTGAAAGAGGAACTCGCGCGGCTCGATTCGTTGATCGTGAACTCAGCGCGGGAATCCGCGGTTCCCGCCGGCGGCGCACTCGCCGTCGATCGCGAGCGATTCGCGGAGCTCGTCGAGGGGCGCATCGCGGAGCATCCGCGCATCGCGTTGCATCGTGAGGAAATACTCGATCTCGACGATCCGCGCCCGACGATCCTCGCCTGCGGGCCGCTCCCCGGAGAGGCGTTGCTCGCAGCGATCGATCGCATTCTCGCCGGAGGCTCCGTGGAGGGTGCCGCGCCGCGCCGCCTGCACTACTTCGATGCCGCTTCACCGATTCTCGCCGCCGATTCCATCGATGAATCGGTGATGTACCGAAAGTCGCGCTACGAAAAGGGTGACGGCGACGACTATCTCAACATTCCGCTCGACCGCGACGGGTACGCGCAGTTGCTCCAGGATCTGCGGACGCTGCC
>JAKBCP010000217.1 GCA_021807645.1 bacterium | reverse complement strand
TCGGCCTGCTCTCCGACGGCCAGGTTCATAGCTCGATCGCTCATCTTTTTGCGCTTCTCGAGCAAGCCTCAGCAGCGCATATTCCGTTCGTCATCCATGCATTTCTCGACGGCCGCGACACGCCGCCGCGCTCGGCACATCGCTACATCGATGCGCTCGAGAGCCGCCTCGCCGCGCTCTCGGCCGAAGGTGCGATCGCGACGATATCCGGACGCTTTTATGCGATGGATCGCGATTCGCGTTGGGAGCGAACGCAAGCCGCCTACGATCTTCTCGCCGCAGGGAAGACGGAGCGCCGCTTTGCCACTGCAGCCGATGCGCTGGAGTACGCGTACGCCCGCGACGAGAGCGATGAATTCGTCATTCCATCCGCGATCGGCAAGACGCGCATGGTCGAGGACGGCGATGCTTGTATCTTTTTTAACTTTCGCCCCGACCGAGCGCGGCAGTTGACGACGCTTTTTGAAAACGACGAGCGTTTCCACGATCTGCTCTTCGTGACGATGACCAAATACGACGAGTCGTTTCCGAATCCGGTGCTCTTCGGCCCGCGGCCGCAGCAGAATACTTTCGGCGAAGTGCTCTCGCATGCCGGGTTACGGCAGTTGCGGCTCGCGGAGACGGAAAAATACGCACACGTCACCTATTTTTTCAATGGCGGGCGCGAAGAGATCTTTCCCGGCGAGGAGCGGACGCTCGTTTCCTCGGATCGCAGCGTTGCGACCTACGACCTGGCACCGCGGATGAAAGCGCGCGAGATTACCGACGAGGTTCTCGCTGCGCTCGCTTCGGAATCGTTCGATGCCGTGGTGATGAATTACGCCAACGCCGACATGGTCGGGCACACCGGCAAGTGGGAGCCGACCATCGAGGCCTGCGAAGTGCTCGATGCCTGCCTCGCCGAGCTCTCGCAGGCGGTGCTCGCCGCCGGCGGGCTTCTAGCGATAACGGCCGATCACGGAAATGCCGAAGAGAAAATCGACGACGCCGGCAATCCGCTCACCGCGCACACGACCAATCCGGTCCCGCTCGTTCTCGTCGCCGAGCATCTCGAGAGCGGACTACGTGCGGGAGGAAAGCTCGGCGACGTCGCACCGACGCTATTAACGTTGATGGGCCTTCCGGTGCCCGCGGAGATGACCGGATCGATTCTGCTCGAACCTTAATCGCACCGACCAACAAGGAGGTACCACCCGTGATCGATCGCCGCGCCCCTTCCGATAAAGTGCTTTCGCGCGATGCCGCGACCATCGAACAACTCGCCGGCGGTAAGATCGATGTAGCGATCGTTCTCGGTACCGGGCTCTCGACCGCGCTGCACCAGCATTGGACCTTTAACGCCGTACCATACGATCGGCTCCTGGGGATTCCGGTCGCGCCGTTGCTCGGGCATGCGGGCGAAGTTCTCGTCGGCGTCTGGCGCGGGAAGCGCGTCGCCGCATTCGCCGGGCGCGTGCATCTCTACCAGGGATTCTCCGCACAGCAAGTGACCGCGACGGTGCGGCTCGCCGCCGAAGCCGGAGCGGGAACCATCGTGCTGACGAACGCGGCGGGTGCGATTAACGAAAGCTACGCACCGGGCGATCTCATGTTGATCGCCGATCAGCTCAATTTAACCGGGCACAACCCGCTCGTCGCATTGCCGCAACAGAATCTCTTTCTCGACTGCAGCGAGCTCTATAGCGAGCGTCTGCGAGCCCACCTACGCGCCGCCGCCGGTTCGCAGACGCTGCACGAAGGCGTCTATGCCGGGTTACTCGGCCCGACCTACGAGACGCCCGCCGAGGCGCATTGGCTTCGCAGCATCGGTGCCGACGCCGTCGGGATGTCGACGGTACTCGAAGCGATCGTCGCAAAGTATCGCGGCCTCAATACGGTCGGCATCAGCATCATCACCAATCATGCAGGCGCCCCGGCGACCGGGCACGATGCGGTCAACGCTGCGGCGACGAAAGCCGGCGACCGGCTCGCCGATCTCATCGACGCATTTTTGATGCACGTCTAGTGTCCTGAGCCGCCTGCGGCGATTATCGCGCGAGCCGATAGCTGCCGCTCGCGTCGATCGAAAGGCGCACCCCTTCGATTGCGACGCTGCGCGTAACGTGGTCCCAGAACGTCAGCACCTTCAGCGCAACCGGGCGCAGGCGCGCGATATATTCACGCGCCCGCCGCGAGAGCGTAAGCGCGTCGCGCGCCCATTCCGGGCGGTCGGGAGAGAACGGCGGCGCCTCTAATTCGATCTCCGCAACGTGCGGAGCGATCGCCGCGAGCGGATCGTTGTAGGTGCGTTCTTGGCTGCGCTGCAGCCCTTCGCGTTCAATGCGCCGCATACACGTTTGGTTGAGCTCGCAGCTCTTGGAGCGCGCTGATATGAAGTTGCGAGACGCGTTGGCGCGTTATCCCCAAGGTGGATCCGACCGTAGCAAGCGTCGCTCCATGAACGTAGTGATCGACGACGACCGTGCGCTTTCGCGCGGGTAGTCGCGCGAGCCCCGCGCCGACGGCCGCATCGCGTTCGTTGCGCAATACGGCGAGCAGCGGATCGCCGCTCCAATCGATCGGCATGCGCACGCGATCGGGAAGCGGTGAATCCAGCGAGAGCGGATTGCGTTCTGCCACCTCGGCGGCGCTCGCACGATACTGCGGAAAGCGCTCCTCAAGCACGCGTTCGCTCGGCATCGCTCCTTCGCGAGCGGCGAGTGCGAAGCGCTCGCGTTCGACCGCGCGCAAGACGCGGCGCGCGCGCTCGCCGACCGGGTCGCGGCGCCGCAACGCGTTAATCATCGCGCCGAAGACGATCTTCGCCGCATAGCCCTCAAGCGGAATGCCCAGCGAGGTATCGTAGCGGTCGACCGCGCGCACGATCGCGAGATAGCCTTCGCCGAGCAACTCTTCGTGCTCGGCCTGCCGCACCACGCGTTTGACGCGCCGGGCAAGGCGGCGCACCAACGGCACCAGCGAGAGAATCGTCGCATCGCGTTTCGTCATCGCGCACCGTTCATCTGTCGCGCGATCTCCTCGGC
>JAKBCP010000216.1 GCA_021807645.1 bacterium | reverse complement strand
TGAAGCCGATCGCATGGCGCACCTCGATCTCAAACCTGCACAGTGGGCGATCGAACGGCGCGCCGTCATCAACGAGATCCGCGGCGATTTAAGTTCGCCGTTTTATAGCCTGCTCTCGCGCGTGCGCGCCGCCGCCTTTCCCGGATCGCCGATGGGGAGAACCGCGCTCGGCTCGCTCGCCGATGTCGAGGCCGCTACGGTCGGCGATCTCCGGACGTATTATCACGACTGGTACGCGCCGAACAACGCAACGCTGGTCATCGCCGGCGATATCTCTGCGAAGCGCGGCTTCGCGCTCGCGCAGCGCTACTTCGGCGCTATTCCCTCGCGCCCGCTGCCGCCGCATCCGAAAACGACCGGGAGGCCCGCAACCGGGCAGCGCGTTCGGGCGAATTTCCCATTCCCGTTTCAGGTACTCGATTTCGCCTACGTCGTTCCCGGCGATCGCGATCCCGGCGAACCGCAAATCAGCACCCTCGCAACATTAATCGGCGATGCCCGTTCGCCGTTCTATCGCGCGCTCGTGCAGAGCAACGTCGCACTGCAGGTTCAAGCGCAAGCCGACACGCAGTTACACCAAGGATTGCTCGACGTCTTAGTCGTGCTCAATCCCGGGCACTCGCCCGCCGAGGCGACCGCGATTTACAACGCCACGATGGCGACGATGTTGAGCAACGGTTTTCCCCCGAGCCTCGTACGCACGGCCAAGCGCATTACGATCGCCCAACGCGTCGAGGCCGGCGATTCCATCGTCGGCATCGGCGATCTCGCCGGATACACCTACGGCGTCGTCGGGGAAAAGATCGGCGCCGAAGATTCCCGCCTCGCCTCGATTACGCCGCAATCGTTACTCGCCGTCGCGCGTCGCTATCTACGCGCTCCCAACGTGGTCGGGCGCTTGAGCCCAAGCGATCGCCCCGGCGCCACCGGTACGGCGACGAGCACGACCGCGAGCGATAATTTTACCGCCCGCGCCCCGCAGGGAACGATTCGCGAACCGGCGTGGATCGCGCGCGCGATCCGCACGCCTTCGAAGGCGAAGAGCGTCCTCAAACCAGTGCAGTTTACGTTACCGAACGGCATCCATATCGTCGCGCAATACAAGCCCGACCGGCCGACGTTCGTCCTGCGCGGGCAGATTGCATCGGTACCGAGCCTCGAGCCGGACGCACTCGTCGGCATCGCGAGCCTCGCCTCCGATCTTGCGAACTTCGGCAGCCTTACGATGCCGTTTTCGCGTCGTACCGAGACGATCGAAGATATGGGCGCGAGCGTCGATTTCGGCAGCTCGTTCAGCGCCCGTGGACGAATTCAGGATTTCGCGCATCTCGCCGCTATTCTCGCCGACGGCGAACGCCATCCGGCATTCGCTCAGCCGTGGCTCGATCAAGAGCGCGGGCAACTCGCAAACAGCGTGGGTACGCGCTCGCATATCGCAAGCGTCCTCGCCGACGAAGCCTATAACAAGATGCTGCTTCCACCCGGCGACCCGGCACTGCGCATCCCGACGCGAGACTCGATCTCCTCGATTCATCGCGCCGATCTTCTTGCATACGTTCGCTCCGCATGGCGACCCGATCTCACGTCGATCGCCGTCGTCGGCGATATCGCGCCGAGCGTCGTCGAACGCACGCTTCAAGCGGCCTTCGGCTCCTGGAAGAACCTCGGTCCTCGGCCGCATACGACGCTGCCGCCGCTCCCGCTCGCGCATGAAGAGAGCGCCGGCGTGATCACCGATGCCAACCAGGTCTACGTCAAACTCGGTCAACCCGCGGTCGGCCTCGATAGCCGTTCGTTCCTCGCATTCCGTTTGCTCAACCAGTTGCTTGGTGCTCAGGGCGCCTTCGAGTCGCGCCTCTGGCAAGCGTTGCGTCAACGTAGCGGCCTTGTGTACAGCGTTGCCAGCGAACTCCAGGCCGATCGCTCGCGCGGTGCGTTGCAGATCGAGTTTGCCGCCTCGCCGAATAACGTCGAAGCGGCGATGCGGATCGTCCGCGAGCAGCTCGATGCGATGCGCAAGGCTCCTCCGAGCGCGACCTCGCTGGAAGAGGCGAAAACGCGACTACTGGCCGATGCATTGATCGGCGAGGAATCGAGCGGCGGGCAAGCCTCACAGGCGCTCAGCATTGCCGACGGGAGCGTTCCGGCCGACTATTACGCAACCTTGCAACAGCGGCTCGCACGCATCACGCCGCGCACCATCGAGCAAGTCGCAATCCGCTATCTCCGTCCGCACCATCTCATCGCCGTCTATACCGGCCCGCACGGTCCATGGGATACCGGTAACTTTACGCTGTGAACGACGAGCGTCGGCTCGACGCGCAACTCGATGCGGCGCGCGCCGCCGGGGCGCTCTGGGCGAACCGTTCGGTCGAGAGCCGCGCCGCGGCGCTCGCTGCATTCTCCGCAGCGTTGCTCCGCGAAGAAGAAACGCTCGCTCGGCTGGCAACCGAGACGATGGGGAAGCCGATCGCGCAGGCGCGCGCCGAGATCGTCAAGTCCGCCTCCGCCTTTGCTTATTATAGCGAAGTCGCACCGCACGAGCTCGCCGCGCGTACGTATATTCTCGACGATGAATTCGCGGCTACGATCGAATATCGGCCGCTCGGCACGCTCCTGACGATCGTACCGTGGAATTTCCCCTACTGGCAAGTCGCACGCGCTATCGCACCGGCCCTCGCAGTCGGGAATGCCGTCGCACTCAAACACGCACCGATCACCATGCGCATCAGCGCGGCCTTCGAGCGTATCGCCCACGACGCCGGACTCCCCGACGGGCTTCTCGCCGCACTCGATATCGACGAGGAGCAGACCGATCGCACGATCGGCGATCCGCGCATAGCGGCGGTCACCTTGACGGGGAGCGAACGCGCCGGCCGCGCCGTCGCGGCGAGCGCGGGTGCGGCGTTAAAGAAATGCGTCCTCGAACTCGGCGGCAGCGATGCGTTCGTCGTTCTCGCCGACGCCGATATCGAGGCGGCCGTGCGCACCGGTATCGCATCGCGCTTTCAAAATACCGGCCAGAGT
>JAKBCP010000215.1 GCA_021807645.1 bacterium | reverse complement strand
CTCGCGTGCAACACGCGTTCTCTATAAAGAGAACGTTACGCACGGCGCTTGAAGGGAGCATCGATCCCGTGCTATAACCTCTGAGGTGCCGTTGAGTCGCTATCGACTCGCCCGGCGCAATCTATTCCCTCCCGCTCACACTCACCCACCATCGCGGCGTAGCCCGATGAAGTCGCTGGTGAATGCGCGCGGACGCTGCGAGAGTGAGCCTCCCCTGCAACTCGATCACCGCCCCAACGAAAATGGCCGCCCGCCGAGTGGAGGCCGTCGCCGCCGTTCGCGACGCCGCCATAACAATGCCGGCTTTCCTCAGCCGGAAGCATTCTCCCAAAGCGAGGCACAGGCGCCGCCGATGCTAACGGCAGCGCAACTCGAAGAAAAAAGTAAGAGCGAGCTCGTCGAAATCGCGAAAGAGTTTTCTATCGAGATCGCTACGCCGGCAAAAGTGAAGAAGGACGAGATCGTCCTGCAGATTCTCGCCGCCCAACAAGCGCGATCCGGCATCGAGAGCGCGAGCGGAATCCTCGATATCCTCCCTGAGGGTTATGGCTTTTTGCGGCGCGCGGGTTACGTCATCGGGAATGAAGACGTTTACGTCAGCCAGGCGCAGATACGGCGTGCCGATCTGCGGCGCGGCGACCGCGTCGACGCAACGGTGCGCCGGCCGAAAGAAGGCGAGAAATATTTCGGGCTCTTGCGCGTCGACCGCGTGAACGAGATCGATATCGAAAAAATGGGCGTGCGGAAGCTCTTTGAAAAAGGCACCCCGATCTATCCCAACGAGCGCTTCAAGCTCGAAGTCCGCGCGACGCAGCTATCGACGCGCGTCATCGATCTTTTCTGTCCGATCGGTAAGGGGCAGCGCGCGCTGATCGTCTCGCCGCCGAAAGCCGGTAAGACGACGCTCCTCAAAAATATCGCCAACTCGATTTCGATCAATCATCCCGAAGCGCACATCATCGCCCTGCTCGTGGACGAACGCCCCGAAGAAGTCACCGATATGCAACGGACGATCGACGGCGAGGTCGTTGCATCGACCTTCGACGAACATCCGGAGAACCACACCGCGGTCGCCGAGCTCACGATGGAGCGCGCCAAACGGCTCGTCGAAATGGGGAAGGACGTCGTTATTCTTCTCGACTCGATCACCCGTCTCGCGCGTGCGTACAACCAAGTCGTCCCGAATTCCGGGCGAACGCTCTCCGGCGGTCTCGACACCGCGTCCTTACATAAACCGAAACGCTTTTTCGGCGCGGCGCGTAAAATTGAGGAAGGCGGATCGCTGACCATCATCGCAACGGCGCTCATCGAGACCGGCTCGAAAATGGACGACATCATTTTCGAAGAGTTCAAAGGTACCGGAAATATGGAACTCAACCTTACCCGGAAACTCGCAGAATCGCGCGTCTTCCCCGCCGTCGATATCAAGCGCTCGGGAACGCGCCACGAAGAGCTTTTGCTCTCCAACGAGGAGATGCGCAAGATCTGGATGCTTCGTCGCGCGACCGCCGTGCTCAACAGCGGCGATATCACCGAGATCATCCTCGATAAAATGGCCCAAACGCGCACGAACGACGAGTTCTTGGCATCGGTCACCAAAGAGGCGCTCTCGATGTCCCGTGGCTACGAAGAAAATAACGGAAAGTACTAGGCGCGACGCCGCGCAGATGCGACTCAACCGCGCGCTCGCGCGCGCGGGGATCGCGTCACGCCGTGCCGCAGACGAACTCATTCTCGCCGGGCGCGTGAGCGTGAACGGACACGTCGTTCGCGAACTCGGCATTCTCGTCGGGCCCGATGACCGTATTCTTTGCGACGGAAAACCCGCGCTCGCGCAACGGTACATCTACCTCGCGATGAATAAACCGGTCGGCGTGGTGACGACGCTCTCCGACCCGGAGGGGAGACGCACGATCGTCGATCTCTTGCCGCGCGATCTCCCGCGCGTCGTTCCCGCCGGACGCCTCGATTACGATACCTCGGGGCTCCTCCTTCTCAGCAACGACGGCGATCTGATACACCGCTTGCTTCACCCGCGCTTCGGCGTCGAGAAGACCTATCGCGCGACGATCCGCGGCGAGCTCACGCCCGAACAGATCGAAGAGCTGCGCGCCGGCGTCCGCACCCCGAGCTTCCGGGCAGCGGGCGCAAAACTGCGGATCGTCTCTTCGGCCTCGTTGCGAAGTCTCGTCGATCTCACCATTCACGAAGGGCGCAACCGGCAGGTACGCGAGATGTTCGCCGCACTCGGGCACCCCGTGATCGAACTGCGGCGGCTCCGTTTCGGCCCGATCGAGCTAGGCTCGCTCGCTTCGGGACGGGTCCGCCCGTTGAGTTCGCGCGAGATCGCCGAACTCGCCCGTGCGACCTCTCAACCCCCCGCACCGGCCGACCGCGTGGTAGCATCTCGGGAATGAACGCTCGCCCGCTGCCCCCCTCGCGCGATCTTCGGCTGGTCCATGTCGATGCTCGTGAACGGCGCAGCATCATCTCGCTTCGCCCCGGTGGCCCGAGTTTCGGCGGCGAGGAATTGGCGATCTGCGCCGGTCCCTGTGCCGTTGAGAGCCGCGAGCAGATCCTCGCGACCGCCGCCGCGGTCGCTCGCGCCGGCGCCAACATTCTCCGGGGTGGGGCGTACAAACCGCGCACCTCGCCCTACTCCTTTCAGGGACTCGGCCGCGACGGGTTGACGATGATGCGCGAGGCGGCCGATCTCTATGGGCTCGCCGTCGTCACCGAGGTGCTCGACCCGCGGGATGCCGAGGCGGTCGCCGAACGCGCCGACATGCTGCAGATCGGCGCTCGCAACATGCAGAACACGGCCCTGCTGCGGGCGGTCGGCGAGACCGGCAAGCCGGTGTTGCTGAAGCGGGGGCTTGCGGCGACCGTCGACGAGTGGCTCCTCGCCGCCGAATATATCGCCCTCACCGGCAACGAACGGATCGTCCTCTGCGAGCGCGGCGTTCGAAGCTTCGACCCGTCGACGCGCAACCTGCTCGATCTCGCGGTCGTTCCGCTGCTTGCGAGCCGGACACACCTGCCGACGATCGTCGAT